>JASFUL010000201.1:0-9101 GCA_050050315.1 Gemmatimonadota bacterium | reverse complement strand
GAGGGCCTCTCGCTGACGCAGCTGGAGGCGCTCCGGCTCGTGCTCGAGAAGGAGGAGGCGGAGGAGCGGGACGAGTTGGCCCACGGGCTCACGTCCCTGGCCATCATCGGCTCGGTGTCGCCGCTGTTGGGGCTGCTGGGAACGGTCATCGGCGTGATGAACGCCTTCCTCGGCATCACCGCGACGGGCTCCACGAACATCGGCGCCGTGGCCCCGGGCGTCGCGGAGGCTCTCCTCACGACGGTGGCCGGGCTCTTCGTGGCCATTCCGGCGGTCATGGCGTACAACCACTTCGTGTCCCGGCTGAATCTCGTGAGTGGGGAGCTGGAGGGATTCCGCAGCGAGTTCATCGGGACGCTCGCCCGGGAGGGCCGGATCTGATGGGCGCTTCGGGACGGGGAGGGGGCGGCCGCCGGGAGACGGGGCGATGAGGAATCGTCGGGACGATCTGCCGCTGACCGCCGACATCAACGTCACCTCCCTCGTGGACGTGGCCTTCACCCTCCTGGTGATCTTCATCATTACGGCCCCCGTGCTGCAGGGGGGGATCGAGATCGAGCCTCCCGAAGCGGACGTGCAGCCCGTCACCGCCGAGGACCACCCGTTTTTCGTCAGCGTGACCAGCGACGGGACGGTGTACGTCGAGGAGACCGCACTCGGCGACGACTTCCGCACGGCTCTGCCGCAGCTCGTGCAGATGTCCTCTCCGGACCGCGTGTACGTTCGCGGCGACGCGGCGGCCGCGTGGGAGCGGATGATCCAGGTCCTGGGCATCCTGAACGAGGTCGGCACCCCCTTCGTGGTGGTGGCCGAGCCCTGGACCGAGCGCTGAGGCACGACGGGAGGGGTGGTGAGACGGTGGGATGAGAAACGGGACCTGCGGGCCTGGGCGGGGTCGGTGCTCGTCCATACCACCGTGCTCGCCGTGGCGTGGCTGACCGCCGTGGTCGAGCCGCGGGCGCTCGAGTACCAGACGATCGAGCTCGAGCTCGTCTCGGCGCCGGTGGAGGACGAGCTGGTGGTGGAGACCCCTCAGCCACCGGCCCCCGAGGAAGAGGCCGCCCCGGAGGTCGACCCGGAGCCGGCGCCCGTCCAGCCGGAGCCCGAGCCGGAGCCGCCCGAGCCCGACCCCGTCGAGGAGGCGCCGGAGCCCGAGCCGTCCGAGCCCGAGCCCGAGGAGGCTCCGCCCCCCGACCCCGAGCCCCGGCCGGAGCGGCGGTCCCCCGAGTCCGTCGAGGCCCACATGGAAGGGCTCCGGGTGGACTTCCCCCAGTACTACGAGTCCATCCTCTTCCAGATGAGGCGGTGCTTCCGGTGGACCCGAGGCGGCGCGTGGGAGTCGACCGTCGACTTCGTGATCAACCACGACGGAAGCGTGTCGGGCCGCGACATCGAGATCTTCAGGAGCTCGGGGAACCTCGAGTTCGATCTCCGCGCGGTCGAGGCCGTCGAATGCCTCGGCACGAAGCTCGATCCGCTCCCCGAGGGCCTGACCCTCGAGCGTCTGCCCGTTCGTTTCCGCTTCTCCCCGCCCGGCTCCGACGGGGAGCGAGCGCCCGCGAGGCGTGAGCCGCAGCCCGATGGATCCCTGACATGACGCGACATCGTACCCTCCGGCCCACCGCCCCCGGACCTCGCTCGCTGTTGGCCTCCGTCCTGGCCCTGGCGCTCCTCCTGCCGGCGGTCGCGTCTCCCCTGGCGGCCCAGGAAGACCGCTTCCCGGGCGTCGAGCTGAGGATGGTGTACGAAGCCTACACGCCGTCCCTTGCGGTGCAGCCCTTCATGGGCCGCTTCGGCGGCGCGCCCGTCGCACCGCTCGTGGAGGCCATCGTCGCGCGAGACCTTCGCTACAGCGACCGGTTCAAGATGGCGGACTCGATTCCCAGGACGCTGGGCGGCGAGAGCGTCGACTACAACCTCTGGGACCGGCTGGGAACGACGTGGCTGCTCACCGGCCGCGTGGAGGGCGCGGGGGGAGGGAACGTCCTGATCCTGGAGCTCCACGACGTCCCCTTCGCCCAGGTGAAGGAGCGGGGGACGTTCGACCTCCCGTCGCCGGACGACCCGGACTTCCGGATGGCCGTGCACCGGGCGAGCGACCAGGTGGTGGAGTGGGCGTTGGGCGATCCCGGGATGGCGGCGAGCCGCATCGTCTTCGCCATGCGGCGGGAGGACAGCTCGGACAAGGAGCTCTGGATCGTCGATTCGGACGGCGAGAACCTCGAACGGGTCACGAGCCACGACGCGCTCGTGATGTCGCCCGCGTGGTCCCCGGACGGTGGCCGGATCATCTACGCCACCTCGGCCCGTCGACCCTGGGAGCTGTTCGAGCTCGACGTCACGACCCGGCGCAGCACGC
Source organism: Gemmatimonadota bacterium (assembly GCA_050050315.1). Classification (GTDB taxonomy): domain Bacteria; phylum Gemmatimonadota; class Gemmatimonadetes; order Longimicrobiales; family Gaopeijiaceae; genus JASFUL01. The sequence goes on along the minus strand of JASFUL010000201.1, from coordinate 6,742 downwards.
CCCTGGAGATCGACCGGACCGGCATACTCATGACCCCCGCGTTCGATCCGGACGGAGAGCACATCGCCTTCTCGGTCCGGGGAGGGTCGCGAAGCGGCATCTACACGTACGACCTGGCCCGTCAGTGCTGCCTCACCAACCTCACCGAGGGGCCCCGGGTCGACACCTCCCCCACGTACAGCCCGGACGGTCGCTGGATCGCCTTCAACTCCAACCGGCTCGGCGAGGCGGTTCCCCAGATCTACCTGATGCCCTCCGGGGGCGGCGAGGCCGAGCTGATCAGCCCCTACGCCTATGGGGCGCAGGGCTATTATACTTCCCCAGACTGGTCTCCGAGGGGGGATCACGTGGCCTTCCACGGCAAGCTGGGTCGGACCGGACGCTTCCAGATCCTGGTCGCCCCGGTGGAGGATCGGGGAGGGCGCGTTCTCCAGTTGACATACGAGGGGAACAACGAGGATCCTTCCTGGGCTCCGGACGGACGGCACCTGGTGTTCAAGGGGGAGCGGAACTGGGGGAAGGGGCTGTTCGTGGTCGACACGGCGACCGGTACGATCCGTGTGCTGCTGCGCGGGGTCGAGGTGACGACCCCGCAATGGTCCCCAGCCCTCTGAGGTGGGACACCCGATGAATCTCTCAACCACTCTGGAACCGGAATGAAGCCACGCCGCATCGCTGTGCCCGTTCTCGTCGCCGCCCTCTGGTTCGCGGCCTGCGGACAGGATCCCCCACCACCCCCGGCTCCCACCGGCCCGACCGAGGAGGAGCTGGCTCAGCGTCGCGCGGATTCCATCGCCGAGGCCGCGCGTCAGGACTCCATCGCCCGCGCCGAGGCCACCGCCCGCGCAGCCGAAGAAGCGCGGATGCGCGGCATCGCAGCCGCCCGCGAGACCCTCCGCGAGATGGTCTTCTTCGAGTACGACGAGTCGCGCCTGACCTCCGAGGCCGAGCTCAAGCTGCGCAACAAGGTCGAGGTGCTCCGGGCGAGCCCCGCGGTCCGTATCCGCATCGAGGGCCACGCCGACGAGCGTGGGTCGACCGAGTACAACCTGGCCCTGGGCAGCCGCCGGGCCGAGTCGGTCCGGGAGTACCTCGTCGGCTTCGGTCTCGACCCGAACCGGTTCGAGGTCACGTCCTACGGGGAGGAGCGGCCCCTCGTCAACGCCTCGAACGAGGACGCCTGGGCTCGCAACCGCCGGGCCGAGTTCGTCATCACCGCCGGGGAGGACCAGATCAACCCGGTGATGGACTGACGGGACCGAACAGGGACGAACCTCCGCCGACACCCCCTTCCGGAGGCCATCCGGGTCGCCGCGCGGCCCGACGGACCCCTCCGGAAGGGGGAGTGGTAGAACCTCTATCATGCCTCAGCCCAGCCCCATCACTCCGGCCACGCGCGGCCGTCTCCTGCGGTCGTCCGCGCTCCTCGCCCTCTCGATCGTCTCCACGGGCTGCGCCACCAAGGGCGACCTCAGGAACGTCGAGACCCGCATCGACCAGCTCTCCGGACGCCAGGAAGCGGTCCTCCAGGAGCTCCAGCGACAGAGTCGCATCACGGTCGACACCCTGCGCACGCAGAGCGACCAGCTGGTCGACCTGCGGGGCAACATCAACCAGTCGCTCCGCCAGATCCTGGCCGAGCTCGAGACCCTGAGGGAGCTCACGGGGCAGAACCAGCGGACCATCGCGTCCATGCGGGATCAGCTGTTGACGCTCCAGCAACGGATGCGGAGCGGGGCGCCACCGGCCGGCGAAGGCCTGGCAGGCCAGGAGGGGGTGAGCGAGGAGTCCCCGGAGGCCATGTACAGCGCCGCGATGGACGCCTTCCAGCGGGGCTCTCTGGTTTCAGCCGAGATCGGCTTCCGTCGCTTCCTCCAGACGTTCCCGGAGAGCGAGCTCGCGCCTCTCGCGCACTTCAACCTCGGGGACGTCTACTACCAGGACGAGCGTTTCGAGCAGGCCGTCCAGGAGTTCGAGAAGATCCCGGAGCGCTTTCCGGCGAACAACCGGGTCCCCGACGCCCTCTACCGGATCGGCGTCATCTACCTGCAGGAGCTGGAGCGCCCGGAGGACGGGCGGCGCTTCCTGGAGCGGGTGGTCAACAGCTACCCGGACAGCGGCGCGGCCGGCCTCGCCCAGCGGGCGCTGGACGAGTCCGGCGGCTGACACCTCGAGCGGGGAGGGCCGGTGAGGTGTCCCGAGTGTGACGCGACGGACAACCGGGTCGTCGACACCCGCACCAGCCGGGGTGGCCGGGCGGTCCGTCGTCGTCGGGAGTGCGCCGTCTGCTCCGCCCGCTTCACGACCTACGAGTACGTCGAGGAGCGCCCCCTCCAGGTCCTGAAGCGTGACGGAAGCTCGGAGGAGTTCAGCCGAGAGAAGCTTCGCCGATCCCTCGAGATCGCCTCGGCCAAGCGCCCCGTGTCGGCCTCGCAGATCGAGGCCATCTCCAACGAGATCGAGGACATCCTGTCCCGGGAGGCCGGGGTCGAGGTGGAGAGCGAGAGGATCGGGCAGATGGTGATGGATGCCCTGAGGCCGCTCGACCGGGTGGCCTACGTCCGCTACGCCTCGGTCTACCGCAACTTCCAGGACATCGGCGAGTTCCAGGACTTCTTCGACGAGGAGGACCTGCGTCAACGCCGCGAGGCCGCCGCCCGCGACCAGGTGGAGCTCGGCCTCGTCGCCGACGCCGAGCAGGGAAGGTAGCCGTGGGCGCCAGGAACCCACGCGGCGAGATGCCCTTCCTGGACCACCTGGAGGAGCTCCGGTGGCGGATCTTCAAGGGGTTGATCGCCGTCGGGGTCGGTGCGGTCGTGGGCTTCGTCCTCGTCATGCAGTTCGGCGTCCTGGACCTCCTCCTGCGCCCCCTCCGCGAGGTCGTCTCCGACCTCGCGCAGGCCGACATCGCCCTGCTCGGGGGGACGGCGGTGACCCGCCAGCTCACGTTCCTGTCCCTCACCGAACCCTTCTTCTTCATGCTGAAGCTGGGCCTCCTGGTGGGGCTGGTGCTGGCCTCCCCCATCGTGGTCTGGCAGATCTGGGCCTTTCTCTCGCCGGCCCTCGAGAAGCACGAGCGTCGCGTCGTCATCCCGAGCCTCTACCTGGGGTTGGTGCTGTTCGCCGCGGGTGTGGCCATGGCGTACTTCGTCGCGCTCCCGGTGACGATCCGGTTCCTCCTCACGTTCGGGGCCGAGTACTTCACGCCCATGCTCACGGCCGGGTACTACCTGTCCTTCGTGAACCGGCTCCTCTTCGCGTTCGGGCTGATCTTCGAGCTTCCGGTCGTCGTGATGATCCTGGCGGCGCTCGGACTCGCCACCCCGGCGTTCCTCCGGGAAAAGCGGCGTCACGCCATCGTGATCATCACCGTCGTGGCGGCGATCCTCAGCCCCGGGGACATCGTCCTCCTTACGCTCCTCATGATGGTCCCCCTCATCCTCCTGTACGAGCTGAGCATCCTCCTGGCGACCCTCGTCTATCGGAAGCGTGAGAAGCGGATCATGCCCTCCACCGGGCCGGCGGAGGGCGCGGTGGAGATGGAGGGATGAGCCGGGGCCTTCTCGCTCTGGCGCTCGCGGTCTCGCTCGCCGTGCCGGTCGACGCGACGGCGCAGGTGCCCAGGGACACGCTGCCGCCGGACACCGCCGCCGCCGACTCGCTGCGGACGGCCCGGGACTCGGCCCAGGCCCGGGTCCGGCAGCGGCTGCAGGCGCTGGCCCGCCCGCCGGGGACCGCCCCGGACACGCTGCCGGAACCCGGGGTCGGGCCACAGGGAGCGCGGGGCCGAACCGGGTCGGGGGTGGGCCTGCCCCCCACGGACTCCGTCATGACGGCCCTGGCCGCCCTCGAGGGGTACCGCGCGACGCGCTACTCCTCGGTGGCGGCGCGCTACAACGCGCCGGAGGAGCAGCTCGTCCTCTACGGGGGCGCCGGGATGCCCCGGGACGAGACGGCCGAGCCCGACACGCTCACCACCGAGGAGGCGGACTCGGTCCTGGTCATCGCCGCCGCGCTCCGGGGTCGGGCGGACTCCCTCGGAACGCTCCTGACCGACACCACCCAGGCGGTGACGGCGGATCGGGAGGTCCTGGTCGCTCGCATGGACTCGCTCCAGTCGGTGGCGGACTCGCTGACTCGGCGAGCCGCCCCGGGGGAGGGAGAGCCCGAGGTGAAGCGCGCCACGCTCACGGGGTCGGAGGGGTACCGCCTGGAGGGCGAGGAGTACATCCTCTACAACCAGCGGACCGAGACGGCCCAGGCCCGGGGTGACCCCACCTTCACCCCGCCGGACGGAAGCGACCCGGTGGAGGCGGACAGCCTCAACATCGACGTGACGGGGGAGCGCGCGTCCGCCTTCGAGGCGCGGACCCACTACGCCCAGGGCGGGGGCACGGACTGGAACGTGGTGGGCGACCTGCCCTACGTCGGCCAGCAGCTCGTGTACGGCTCCCACACGTCCTTCACCTCGTGCGACCTGGAGCAACCGCACTACCACTTCCAGACCGAGAGCCTGAAGATCGTCCAGGGAAGCGTGCTCGTGGCGCGTCCGGTCAAGCTCTACTTCGCCGACGTCCCGGTGGCGTGGCTGCCGTTCGTCGCCCAGAGCCTCGCGCGGGGCCGCGCGAGCGGTCTCCTCACCCCCCGCTTCAGCGTCAACGACATCGTCCGCACGAGCGGCGGGTACCGTCGCCGGATCAGCAACATCGGCTTCTACTGGGCCATGAGCGACTACTCGGACGCCACGGTGGCGCTCGACTGGTTCGACCAGAACTACACCTCGCTCACGGGCTCCCTGCGCTTCCGGTGGCTGCGCCAGTTCCTGGGTGGGACGCTCAACTACCGCCAGTACTGGCGGGACAACGGAGGTCAGGAGCGCTCCCTCGACAGCCAGGCGCAATGGGAACTCAGCGAGCGGACCAGCTTCCGCTCGTCGATCCGCTGGGCGTCGTCCCGGGACTTCGTGCGGCGGAACTCGTTCGACCCTCGGGAGGTCACCGCCCAGATCACCTCGTCCGGGGGCCTGAGCCACCGCTTCGACTGGGGATCGCTGAACGTCACGGGGAACCGGACCGAGTCGCTCTCGAACGACGAGGTCAACATGACGCTGCCGGACGTCAGCCTCTCCCTCAACACCCTGACGCTCTTCCGCGCGCCCGCCGGCCGGGCCGCCTGGTACAACAACATCAGCCTGGGCGGAAGCGCCAAGTTCCGGCAGTCGAGCGTCGACCGGGCCCCCGATACCCTCGGCTTCCGCTTCGCGTCGGCGGACACCCGGGACCGGAGCGTCTCGGCCAACACCTCCCTGAGCCTCGGCAACCTCTCCCTCGGCCAGTCGTTCTCGTACTCCGAGGGATCGACCATGGACGTGCCGACCGACAGCCTGGTCTTCTTTCCGGATCAGCTCGCGGCCCGGGGCATGGGAGCGTTCGACAGCCGCCTCGGGCAGGCCTTCCTCGACGACCTCGTCGACCGCCGGCAGGAGGAAGGCGAAGGAGGGCAGGTGGACATCTCCCAGGCGCGCGTCAGCTGGAACACCTCCCTGGGCTACCAGCAGACGCTCATCGGGTCCACGACGCTGACGCCGAGTCTCACCCTGTCGGGCGAAGCGCTCCGCTCGGACACGATGGAGGTCGCTCAGAGCTTCGTCTCGGGCCCCACCCGGATCTCCTTCGGAGCCGACCTGAAGGCGGACATCTACGGTTTCTATCCCGGCTTCGCGGGCTACCAGGCGATCCGGCACAAGCTCACGCCCACCATCCGGTACGACTGGGCGCCGGAGGTGCAGCCGTCCGAGCTGCAGGAGCGGGTCTTCGGCTCCCAGGTGATCAATCCGCGGAGCGTCCTGACCCTCGGGTTGAATCAGACGTGGGAGGCCAAGCGGGTCGCCGAGGAGGACTCGACGGCCGGCGGGACGGGCGGGCCCGGGGGCCTCGAGGGAGAGCCGCCGGGCCCCGGCGGCCCGGGGGGAGCGCCGGCGGACAGCGCCGGACCGCGCCGGCAGGAGCAGGCCGAGATCGTCAACCTCCTGTCGATCCGGACCAGCGCGACCACGTACGATTTCGTGGCCGACTCGCTGGGCTATCTGTTCGGCTTCCAGCGGACGACGCTCGACAACCAGATCTCGTCGGACTTCCTGCCGGGCCTGACCATCTCCATGAGCCACGACCTCTTCGACGACACCACGGAGGGGACGGAGGGCGGGGAGGGGGAGGGGCCGCCCACTCCGAGCCGGAAGTTCGACCCCCACCTCCGGTCGATGAACTTCGGGTTCAGCCTCAGCTCCCGTTCCGCGATCGTGGGCCTGCTGGGGCTCGGCGGGGGCGACGAGGCCGATGAAGAGCCGTCGGAGGCGGAGGAGCAGGAGCCGACCTCCAACGAGCCGTTCTCGGCGGGGACCGCCACCGACGAGAGTTCCATCATCCCGGGGCAGGGATCCGACCTGGATCGCCGGGGCCGGCGGTCCGGGGTCGGGGGCGGGGGGACCGGCTGGAGCGCCAACTTCCGCTACTCCCTCAACCGCCCCCGGGCCGGTGGGGCCCAGAAGAACCAGACCCTGGGGATCAACCTGAGACTGAACCCCACGAGCCAGTGGGAGATGAGCTGGGACACGTCGTACGACATCGAAGAGGGCACCTTCCAGGACCACACGGTTCGGCTGACGCGGGACCTCCATCGGTGGCAGGCCAACTTCGGGTTCCAGAAGGCGGCCAACGGGAACTGGCGTTTCAGGTTCGAAGTC
>JASFUL010000200.1:0-9139 GCA_050050315.1 Gemmatimonadota bacterium | reverse complement strand
CGGCTCCCTCCCTTCCCTGCGCGACCTCGCGGGGGAGCTCGAACGGCTGGGCGCCGACCCCGGCCCCCTCTCCCCCGACCTCGTGGCCCGGGCCGCTGGAAGGGCCCGGGACCTCGTCGCCTCGACCGCGGAGACGGTCCTGCTCCACGGAGACCTGCACCACGGCAACGTGCTCCGCTCCGGACGGGAGGGGTGGCTCGCGGTGGACCCGAAGGGATTCGTCGGTGACCCCGCGTTCGAGCCCGGCGCCCTGATCCGCAACCCGGGCGAGCGCCTCGACGGGCTCACCGAGGCCGGCCTCGTCGGCCTGCTGGAGGAGCGGGCGGCCCTCCTCTCGGACGCGCTGGGGCTCGACCCGGGGCGCGTGCTCGGCTGGACCTTCGTCCAGTCCGTCCTCGCGGCGTGCTGGCAGGTGGAGGACCACGACGGGGGCTGGGAGCCGGCCGTGCGGCTGGCCCGTGTGCTCGAGGCGGTGGACGCCGGGGCCGACGGCGCGGGCGGGTGAGGGGCACCCGCCGTGGCGGCGCGCGATCAGCCCGTGCCGCTCGGGCCCTCCTGGCCCGGGTCCCGCCCGGAGGGGGTCGCTCCGTGCCCCTCCCTCTCCGCGGCGTCTCCCTTCCGGGCTCCCGGGGAGGCCGCCGGCTCCTCCACGGGCCCCAGCCCCACCGCCTCCAGCAGCTCCAACGCGTTCGTCGTCGTGGACAGGCCGGGTCGCAGCCGGTAGTCGAAGTGGAGGCGGGGGCGGCCTTCGACCCGCCGGACGCTCTCGCGGAAGTGGAAGGCGCGGGCCCGACGCTCGAGATCGGAGGCCTGGTGCAGGGTGAGGTCGTGCGTGGTCACGGCGCCGATAGCGCCGGCGTCGAGGAGGTGACGGATCGACGTGCGAGCGGCCACGCGGCGCTCGGCCGTGTTCGTCCCCTGGAGGATCTCGTCCAGGAGGTAGAGGACGCAGCGCCCTTCCTCCTGCCCGGCCCGGGCCGCGTCCACGACGGCCTTCAGCCGGAGGAGCTCGGCCATGAAGCGGCTCACCCCGGACTCGAGCGAATCGCCTACCATCATGCTGGTCCAGAGCGTTACGGGCGGGAGTGACATCTCTTCCGCGCACGCGGGCGCGCCCGCCTGAGCCAGGACGACGTTGGCCCCGATGGCACGGAGCAGGGTGCTCTTGCCCGACATGTTCGAGCCGGTAATGAGGAGGAAGCTCCCCGGTGGACCGACCTCGACGTCATTCGCCACCCTCACCTCCGGCGCCAGCAGGGGGTGCCCGAGGGCCCGGGCCTTGAGCCGCACCGGGACCTCCGCCCCCTCTGCTCCACCGATCCGCGGAAGGCACCAGTCCGGGTGGTCGTGGGCCAGCGTCGCCAACGCCATGAGCGCTTCGGCCTCGCCGAGGGCCTCGACCCATCCGGCCACCTCCTCGCCGTGGGCCGCCTTCCACCGCTCGAGGGCCCGGTAGGCCCACACGTCCAGGAGCGCCACGAAGTTCAGGGCCTGGTAGACCATGTTCCCGCGGCTCTCGGCGAAGTCCAACCGGGCACGCAACGACTGGAGCGACTCGTGGGCCGGTGTCCCTCGGACCGTGGCGGCCTGGCGGATCCGGTCGAGCGGGTCCGCTCGTGGAAGCTCGGGCAGGAGCGCCAGCTGCCCCGCCCACCGGCGCACGGCCTCGGCGCCGACCCCGACCCGGTCGACCTCCTGGGCGATCCTGCCCTGGACCTTGCGCAGGGCCGCGACCTGGAGCACGAACGGCACGATCCACAGGGGTGGAAGCGTCCCGCCCAGGTAGAGCCCGAACAGCGCCAAGGTCGTCGGGGGCAGGAGGAGCGCCGCGACCCGGACCGCGCGCTCGCCCTCGAGCCAGGCCGGCGAGGACACCCATTCGAGGAGCGGGCGGACGTGTCCGGCCCGCTCGGGCGGCCCTTCGATCCCGAGGGCGGTCATCCGGTGGCGCAGCTCGAGCTTCGGCGCCAGCGCCCGGACCGCCTCCTGGCGGGAGGCGATCCCGCGGGGCGACGTCGGTCGGGTCAGCCATCCCGCCAGCGTTGCCCTCCCGGGCGACGTGGTCACGGGTCCCAGGAGACGGAAGAGGGAGGCGTGCCCGAAGAGGTAGAGATCCTCGGCGTAGGGATGCGCTCCGCCGGGCGGCTCGTCGGGCCCGGCGGGCAGGCCGCTCTCCTCGAGGACGTCCCAGTCCCGGTCGAGGCGGGCGAGCCCGGCCTCGTGCAGCGAGGCCATCACCTCGCGGTGGCGGATCTCGCGCCGGAGGGCCCGGTGTCGTCGGACCAGATGGACGAAGACCGCAAGCAGGAGAGCCCCCACCACCAACGCCAGCGGCTTGCCGGCTCCCTCCAGGGGGTCGGCCAGCACGAGGCACGCCGCCAGTCCGACGAACACCGCGGCCCGCACGACGCTGAGTCGCTCGCTCGACGCCCGCGCGCGCTCCGCCAGGTCGCGCTCCCGGTCCCGGCCTTCCCGGTAGACCCGGCGCGGCTCGGTGGCGGACTCCTCGTCTCCGGGGATCATGGCCGCTCTACAGGGCCTCCTGCAGCCCCTCCAGCACGGCCGTGGCGGTCTCCCGCTCCCGGGCCACCACCTGGTTCGCCGTGTCGAAGAGGAGGTCCTTCATGTCGGGGAAGCGGGCAGCCAGCTCGGCCGGGTTGGCGAGGGAGAGGCGCCCCTCCGCGATCTCCTTGACCACCTCCCAGGGGCGCTCGACCTCGGACGCGGGAGCCTCCGGGGCGTAGAGCATGTACATGATGCGCACCGCGAGGGCGAACCCTTCGTAGGCCGCCCGCGCCTCGGCCGTCTCCCGCCCGCCCGGGGACCGGCCGTCCTCTCCTCCGCCGCTCATCGGAGGTTCACCGAGCGGGCCTCGAGGACCTCGTCCAGCGCCTCGAGCGCAGTCACCACCTCGCGGCCCACGGCCCCGTCCACCGCCACCACGGCCAGCGCTTCTCCACCCTCCGACAGCCGCGCCTGGTGGTACTCCGCGATGTTGAGCCGCAGCGATCCCAGCAGCGTCCCGACGCGCCCGATGACCCCGGGCACGTCCCGGTTCCGGAGCACGACGAGCGAGCCCCGGGGCGTGATGTCGACGTGGTACTCGTCGATCCGCACGATCCGGGGGTGACCCTCCCCCAGCAGCGCCCCGGCCACGCGGACCCTTCCGCCCTCCGCGGCCACGAGCACCTCGACGAACTCGGTGTAGTCCGTGCGGCGGGCCAGGTGGTGGGTGGCCAGCCCGATGCCGCGGGCGCGGGCGAGGTGCGGCGCGTTGACGAAGTTCACCTGGTCGGCACCGAGGATCACGCCCAGGAAGCCCTTGAGGGCGTGCGACGCGAGGGGCTTCACCGCCTCGTCCGCCACGCCGTGGTAGCGCACCTCCACGCCCCGGGACCCACCCGTCGACAGCACGGCCGCCAGCCGCCCGATCCGCTCGCCCAGCTCGAACACGGGCCGCAGGCGCCGGAGCGCCTCGCCCCCGATGCGCGGCGCGTTCAGAGCCCGGGAGAGGTCGCCCTGGAGGAGGGCGTCCCGCACCGCGCCGGCGATCTCCTCGGCCACGAGCTTCTGGGCCTCGGCGGTGCTGGCCCCGAGGTGGGGCGTGAGGACCAGGCCGGGGGCGGCGCGGAGCGGGCTGTCCTCGGGCAGCGGCTCCTCGGCGTACACGTCCAGGGCGGCGCCCCCGAGGCGCCCGTCCACCAGGGCCCGGGCCAGCGCGTGCTCGTCCACGACGCCGCCCCGGGAGGCGTTGACGAGGAAGGCCCCCGCCTTCATGCGCCCGATCCGGTCGGCGTCGATCATGCCCCGCGTCTCGTCGGTCAGGGGGACGTGCAGGCTGACCACGTCGGCGCGCCCGAGGAGCGCGTCCAGCTCCATCCGCGCGACCCCCAGGTCGTCCGCCCGTTCGTCGGTGAGCCACGGGTCGTGGACCACCACGACCATCCCGAAGGCCCGGGCACGGCGGGCGACCTCGCCGCCGATCCGACCGGCCCCCACGAGACCCAGCGTCTTGCCCCGGAGCTCCACGCCCGCGAAGCGCGAACGCTCCCAGCGCCCCTCGCGGATGGTCCGGTCGGCCTCGGGGATCCGGCGCACGGTCGACAGGACCAGCGCCATGGCCAGCTCGGCCGCCGAGACCGTGTTGCCGGCGGGCGCGTTCAGGACGGCCACCCCCCGCTCGGTGGCCGCCTCGAGATCGATGTTGTCCACGCCGACGCCGGCCCGGCCGACGACCTCGAGGACGGGGGCGCGACCCAGAAGCCGGCGCGTCACCCGGGTGCCGCTGCGCACCACCAGGCCGTGGGCCCGGGCGAGCGCCTCCTCGACGCGACCGGGCTCCCAGTCGTGGGCGAGCAGCACCTCGAAGCGGTCGTCCTCGAGGAGCGACCCGAGCCCCGAGGGCGAAACACGGTCGGCCACGACCACCGTGTAGCGCCCGGCCGTCCCCGCTCCCGCGTCCTTCCCCTCCGCACCCTTCGTCACCCCCACCTCCGTCGTCACGGTCTCGATCATCGTGTCGTCCTCATCCGGCGCTCACCTCCTCCAGCGCTTCCCCGAGGGCGTCCAGCAGCGCGTCGAGCTCGGCCCCCGTGTGGTCGCCCATGTGTCCGATCCGGATCGTGCCCTCCTTCAGCCGTCCGTAGCCGCCTCCGATGACCCACCCCCTGCGCCTCATGGCCTCCACCACGTCGGGGCCGCGAAGGCCGTCGGGGAGCCGTATGCACGACACGGTCGGAGAACGGCGGGGCTCGTCGGCCAGGATCGCGACGTCCGCCCGCCCCTCTTCCCGCATGGCGTCCACCCACGCCCAGCAGCGGCGGGCCATGGCCCGGTGCCGGTCGAGGCGCGCGTCGACGCCCTCCGCCGCGACGCGCTCGAGCTGGGCCCGCAGCGCGTAGAGCAGGCTCAGGGCCGGCGTGTTGGGCGTCTGCAGCTTCGCCAGGTTGTCCCGGAAGGCGAGGAGGTCGAAGTAGAGGCCCCGATCGGGGATGGTGGCGGCCCGCTCGAACACGGCGTCCGAGGCCGCCGCGAAGGCGAGGCCGGGAGGAAGCGCCAGCGCCTTCTGGGAGCCGGTGAGGACGAAGTCGAGCGCCCACGCGTCCGTCTCGAGGGGTGCGCCGCCGAGCCCGGTCACCGAGTCCACGAGCAGCAGCGGCCCCTCCGTGTCGGCCACCACACGCGCGATCTCCCGGAGCGGCTGGAGGACACCGGTCGACGTCTCCGAGTGCACCACCGTCACCGCGTCGTAGGGCGCCCGGGCCAGGCCCTCGGCCACCACCCCGGGGTCGTGGGCCTCGCCCCAGGGTACCTCCAGGACGTCCACGCTCCGGCCGCAGGCCCGCGCGATGGTGGCGAAGCGCCCGCTGAAGGCGCCGTTCACGAGGCACAGCACCCGCTCCCGCACGGCGTTCCGGACGCCGGCCTCCATGAGGCCCGTGGCCGAGGAGGTGGAGACCAGGACCGGCGCGGCCGTGCGGAAGAGCGCCCGCAGCCCCTCCTGGACCGGCTCCATGAGCTCCCGGATCGCCGGGCCCCGATGCCCGATCATGGGCGCGACCTGGGCTCGCAGCACCTCCGGCCGCACCTCGGTGGGGCCGGGCAGGAAGAACCGGCCGAACTCCCTCTCTCCCGTCATCGCCAGGCGTCCCTCCAGCGGGTGTAGCAGACCGTCTCGACGCCCCCGGCCCCCAGCACCTCCAGCCCCGTCGCATCCCGGTACGCCTCGCGGTAGAACACCCACGCCACGTTGGCCTGGATCATGAGCTTGGCGCACATCACGCAGGGGCTGGCGGTGACGAACGCCACCTTGTCCCGCAGCGCCCCCGGGGCCTTGACCAGCGCGTTCTGCTCGGAGTGGATGCAGCCGCACCGGCCGGGGTCGGGCGAGTCGCAGCGGTTGGGGAAGCCACGGGCGTTCCCGTTGTACCCGATCGCCACGACGTTCTCGAGGTTCGGATCGGTGATGACGGTGCCCACGCGCAGCCGGGAGCAGGTGCTCCGCTTGGCCAGCTCCTCCGCCATGCGCATGTACACCTCGTACAGCGGCGGCCGTTCGACGGGGACCACGGGAGGGGCGCCGGAGGGCGGAGCGAGGTTCAGGGGATGGCGGTTCTCCGCCACGCCGTCCTTGGGGACCTGCGACACCACTACCTCCTGGCTGCTCGCGGCCACCGGGCCTCCGGCCGTCGACTCGCTCGGTGCGTAGTCTCGCATCCCCCGGCGCTCGGCGCCACTTCCCGGACCCTCGCGGCGCACCCCACGCTCACCGCCACCTGAGCCCACCCAGGAAGACCCGGGCCTGGAGGTACTCCACGGGTGCGTGCGCGTCGGTGAACGGGGGGCCGGACGACGGGGTGTCCACCGGGTCCCGCACCAGGTCCGGGAGCGCGTCGGCCGTCCGTCCCGCGACGAGCAGGACGTTGCCGGTGGCGGCCGGGTCTCCACCGGGAACGACGGGCCACGCGCGCACCGCGGGGAAGACCGTCCGGAACGTGGACAGAAGACGACGCAGGAACTCGGCGGAGGGTCCCGCCGTGGGCGACAGCACGTTGGCCATCACCACGCCGCGGGGCGAGAGACGGGCCCGGACGAGCTCGAGGGCCTCGACGGTCACCAGGTTCCACGGCACGGTCACGAGGTTGTCGAAGACGTCCAGGTAGACGACGTCGTAGCGCCCCCCGGACGAGCGCAGCCACCGCCGGGCGTCGCCGTGCACCACGCGGATGCCCGTGTCCTCCCCGAGGGAGCCGTAGGCGAAATACCGGCGGGCGAGTCGCGTGGCCGCCGGATCGAGCTCCACCACGTCGATCCGCAGCCCGGGCCTCCAGGCTTCCAGGGCGACCGGCAGCGTGAGCGCGGCTCCGCCCAGCACGAGGATCGAATCCGGCCGGGTCCCGAGGGTCCCCATCGCCTCGAGGGAGAGGGCCGCGTAGGGGTGGGCGGGCCGACCCGTATCGACGTACTCGGCGGACGACGATCCGCCGTTCTGCCACATCTCCCTCACCAGGCGCCCGTCCGACCACGTCCGCTCGGTGACCTGGATCGACGCGTGCACCGTCTCCTCGCGGTGCAGCAGGCCGGGGGCCGCCGCCGGACCGGCCAGCCCGACGGCCGCCACCCCCACCGCCAGCAGGATGGGGCCGGGCGGCGCGGGTCCCCGGCCGAGCAGGACGCCCGCGAGGGCGGCCATGAGGAGGAGCGCGGCGCCCGTGCCCGCCAGCAGCGCCGGCAGGGGGAACGCGGGCAGCAGGACGAAGCCGGTCACGAAGGTCCCGAGGATCGAGCCCACCGTGGCGGCGGCGCCCACGTCCCCCGCCCGGCGACCGACGTCGGTCACGTCGGTGGTGGCCAGGCGCACGAGGTACGGCATCACCGTCCCCAGCGCGAAAACGGGCGGCGCGAAGAGGGCCGCCGCGCTGGCGACCGCGCCCGGGAGGAACCCGAGCCCCTCGAGCGCCCGCGATGGAAGCCCGGCCAGAACGACCGGCAGCGTCGCCGTGAGACCGGCGGCGCCGAGGATCCATCCGAGCGCAGGACCGCCCCCGTCCGCCCACCGTCCCCCGACGTGGTTGCCGGCCGCGAGCGCGGCGAGGATGATCCCGATGACCGCCGTCCACGGCACGGCCGAGAGCCCGTAGGTGGGGGCCATGACCCGGGCCCCGGCGATCTCGATCGCCATGACCGCGAACCCCGAACCGAAGGCCAGCAGGTACAGCGCCACGCCGGGGACGGGGCGGTCCTCGGCGGGCGGGCTCACCGGGTCGCCAAGCCCGCCATCACGACCGACAGCAGCTCGGTCAGCGTCGTCCTTCCGCGGTCCCGGGCGTACCAGCGGCGGACCTCCCGGTACCGCTCCCGGGAGGGCATGTCGAGGTGGTCCAGCACCCACGCCTGCAGCTCGGCCGGCCTGGGGCCCCACCATCCCACCTCGAGGAAGTCCTCGTCGAAGACGATGACCACGGGGATCGAGCGGCTGCGGCCGTCGGTCAGGTGGGCGTCCATGAGATCCGGGTTCGCGTCCCGGCCCAGCACCCGGAGGTCGAGACCCGGGACCCGCTCGACGAAGCGCGCGACCACCGGTAGGATGTTCACCGCGTCGCCACACCAGTCCTCGGAGAGCGCCAGCAGGTGCAGCGGTCGGTCCAGGGCGCGGACGGCCTCGGTGACGAGGTCGTCGGGGACCGTGGCGCGCTCGTACACGGCCCGCCACAGGTCCCGATTGGCGGTCACCCGCAGCAGGTATTCGTCGAAGTCCGGAGCGGCCTCGAATCTAGCCTTCATGCCCGCCCTCCTCCGTTCTCGCGCCCCCCGGCGAAGGCGGTGCGTCGATCGGTGTCGGTGGCCCGACCGCTGCTACCCCGGATCCGCGGTCTCGTCCCACCCGGGGAGCGCCGGTCGCCGCCGTTCGCCCGCGGAGGGAGGACGTCCCGGGAGTCCCGGCTTCGGGTTGCGCGACCCCCGGGTGGACCCGAATCTTGCACCAGGCTCACACTTCCGGCCCCCCCCGCTCGCGGTGCAAGGGAGGGAGCCGTGTCTCTCAGTGTCCTGGTGGCGGACGACGAAGCCGCCATCGTACGCGTCCTCACCCGGTTCCTCGAGCGCTCGGGACACACGGTGCACGGGGCGGCCACGGCCGCCGACGCGCTGGAGCTCGTCGAGGCGACGTCGTTCGACGTGGTGCTGGTGGACGCGAACATGCCGGGGGACGGCCGGACGGTCCTCCGGGCGTTCCGGGGCCGGTCGGACCACCCCGAGCGCATGTTCCTGATGACCGGGGACCTCGCCGAAGACGTGGACGATCTCCCGCCGGGCGTACTGCACCTCCAGAAGCCCTTCGACTTCGGAGTCCTGCTGGAGCGGATCGAAGGACCCTGACGCGGCTGCCGCTTCACACCTCGGCGGTCTCGCGCCTCTTCTCGGCCTTACGGCGTCGGTTGGCGTCCCGGATCCTCTTGCGCAGCCGGATCGCGTCGGGCGTGATCTCGATGAGCTCGTCCGGCTCGATGAACTCCAGCGCGAGCTCCAGCGAGACGCGCCGGGGAGGCTCGAGCTTGATGTTCTCGTCGCTGGCCGCCGCCCGGACGTTGGTGAGCTTCTTCTCCTTCGAGACGTTGACGTCGATGTCGCCGGAGCGGGC
>JASFUL010000199.1:0-9178 GCA_050050315.1 Gemmatimonadota bacterium | reverse complement strand
GCCCGTGCCGAGAAGTCGGTCGCGGACGAGCCGGTACTTCCGGGTCGGAAAGACGTGGACGCCGATGTCGACCTCGTACCGCGGCGACCAGACGATCTTCACGGCTGCCTCCTCGGCGCGGCGCTCCGCCGGGCGCGGCGGCCCGGCTCCCGGTCCCTCCCCGCCCTCTGAGCATGCCCCTCGGGACGATTCGAGGGAAGGCCCCACCTCCTCGCTCGCCTCCCCACCCGCTACATTTCCCTCACCATGGCACCCCGTCCCCTCGAAGCCCGGCCCGGCGTCTTCGCGCCTCCCAACCTCGGGAGGGGATGAGCCCCCGGCCGGGGCCCCGCCCCGCCCGGGACCGTCACGGCTCGTCCGCCCGCCCCCGTCCTTCCCGGACGGCTCGCCCCGAACGCCGACGCTTCATTCCGGAGGTCCCCATGCCCAGGATCAAGGTCCCCGCCGACCAGGTCTTCCCCATCCTTCGCCAGAACATCCTCGTCGACGGGTTCCACGTCGTCATCGACCTCGAGAAGTCCCACGGCGCCGTCATCGTCGACGCGTTGAGCGGCAAGGAGTACCTGGACTGCTACGGCTACTTCGCCACGCTACCTGTGGGCCACAACCACCCCGGCCTCGAGGACGAGGGCTTCCGCCACTCGCTCATGACGGCGGCGCTCTCCAACCCGGCCAACAGCGACATCTACTCCCGGCAGTTCGCCGCATTCGTGAAGACGTTCCGGGAGCTCGCGGTGCCCGCCGACTTCCGGTACCTCTTCTTCATCGCCGGCGGCGCGCTGGCCGTGGAGAACGCCATGAAGGCGGCGTTCGACTGGAAGGTGCAGAAGAACGAGGCGGCCGGCGTGGAGGGGGGAGGCGACAAGATCCTGCACTTCGTGGACGCCTTCCACGGACGGAGCGGGTACACGCTCTCGGTCACGAACACCGACCCGGCCAAGACGCGCCACTTCCCGAAGTTCGACTGGCCCCGCGTCTCGGCGCCGTACATCGACTTCCCCCTGGACGAGTCGGCCGTGCAGGCGAAGGAGGACCGCGCCTGCCGGGAGATCGAGGCAGCCTTCGAGGCCGACCCTCACGGGATCGCCGCGATCCTGATCGAGCCGATCCAGGGCGAGGGGGGCGACCACCACTTCCGGCCCGAGTTCTTCGCCAGGCTGCGCGAATACGCCGACCGCCACGACGCGCTCCTGATCTTCGACGAGGTTCAGACGGGCATGGGCGCCACCGGCACGATGTGGGCGTACGAGCACACCGGCATCACCCCGGACATCATCGCGTTCGGGAAGAAGACCCAGGTGTGCGGCATCATGAGCACCCGTCGGATCGACGAGGTCGAGAAGAACGTCTTCCACGTCTCCAGCCGCATCAACTCGACGTGGGGCGGCAATCTGGTCGACATGGTCCGCTGCGCCCGCTACCTCCAGATCATCGACGAGGAGGGTCTCGTGGAGAACGCGGCGCGGGTGGGGGCGAGGATGAAGGAGGGGCTGCAGGCGCTGGCGGCCGACGTCCCGGGCGTCGGGAACGTGCGCGGCGAGGGGCTGATGCTGGCGCTGGACCTCCCCGACGGCGAGACGCGGAAGACGGTCCGCCTGGCGTGCTGGGAGCGGGGGCTCGCCGTGCTGCCCTGCGGACCGCGATCCATCCGTTTCCGGCCGCCCCTGGTATTCAGCGACGCCCAGGCCGAGCAGGCGCTGGGGACGCTGCGGGAGGTGGTGGAGGAGGTCATGGGAGGGGTGACGGCGTGACCCGGGAGCCGGCCGACCGGGAGCCCGTGGAGGACGAGGCGGACGGGGCGGGGAGACACAGCAGACGGCGCACCCCGTCGGGGAGCTCGGCGCTCCGCGACCCCGCGACGTAGCCGACCCCGCCCGCGGTACGCTCCACGAACAGGACGACGGCCGCCTCCGAGGCGACGGTCGGAGGCGGGCGGGTCCCGTGGAAGTACCGCTCGTTCCAGTACGGGGCCAGCTCCTTCACCGACTGCCCCAGCACCGCCCGCGAGAAGCGCTCGCGCAACGCCGAGGACGCCGGCAGGTTGACGGGGTGGGCGGCCCCGCCCCCGGGCCAGAAGCGCTGGCGGAGCAGGAACAGCCGGCGGATGAGGTCCGGGTCGGCCGCAGCCTCCGGACCCACGTGCGCGATCACGCAGATCGACTCCGGCACCTGCCGGAGTCCGGCGGCCCGCCGCGCCGGGGTCGCGCCCCCGGCGGGCAGCGCCGCTAGAAGAGCGACGAGAAGGACAGGAACCATCCGTCGGGGATGCGCTCGGAGGGTCTGCGGACGAGCTGACGGCCCAGCTTGACGACCAGGTGGCTCCCGGCCCGCACGGTGACGCCGGCGTACCCGACCGTCACGCCGTGCCCGTCGACGGGTCGGAAGCGCTCGAGGCGGCCGACGGCCCACACGGGCCCACCGATTCGCACCGCCCCCTGCGCGAAGGCCCCGCCCTCGGAGGGTGCGTGCTCCGTGGCCGGAAGCCAGACGCCCTCCGCGAGCCACTCCATCCCCGGGCGCTCCCACCGGAGGTCCGCCGCCACCAGGAGCCGGGTGCGGTCGTCCTCCTCGCGCTCCTCCACGTCGCCGTCCTCCGCGGCCTCCGCCCGCGCCGGGGTCCCCGATGGAGAGATCTCGCCGAAGAGGCGGCGCCGGTCGAGGGCCTGGAGGGCACCCGGCGTGTCCGTCTCCGCCGCGGCTCCCGTTCCGGGACGGGACCGGCGCACCTCCGCCAGGCTGACCCCGAACCCGGTCCCGGGGCGGATCTCGGCCGCGACCCGCCCTCCGACGGCGTGCACGAACGAGGACTCCTCTTCGTCCTCGACGTGCCCCTCCAGGCGGGCCGAGGGCGACCAGAAGAGGGCGTAGCCGGCATCGCGGCCGGCCACGGTCCCCTGACCGGCGGCCAGGAGGCCCGTGAGGCTCTTGGCGAAGGGACGGTAGGTGGTGAGCGGCCGGGTGGGCGTCCACGTCAGGGGCTCGGCGTGCCCCTCGTTCCACTGCCCCACGGGGGTCAGGAAGCGCCCCGCGCGGACCCGGAGCAGGTCGCTCCGGGTGTACTCGAGGTACGCCCGCACCGGGACCAGGCGCTGGTCGGCCTCGCGCCCCGTCCACGTCTCCGTGGTGCGCTTGGCCATGTCCACCTCGACGAGGTAGCTTAGCCTGGGGACGATCCGGCCCCATCCGAGGACGGCCGCCGCCAGCTCGCTCACCTCCGGTCTCTCGACCTGCTCGGGATGCTCCGGCCGGCTGAACGTGACGGCGGCGTAGCCTCCGGCCTGGAAGGCGTCGGACGCCCCCACCGGCGGGGCGGGAAGCTGGGCGGCCGCCGGCGTCGCGAGAGCCACGAGCGCCGCGAGCGATAGACCCACGACCCCCGCCCGCACGCGGGTCCTCCACGCGGCGTGTGAGAACGCGGAAGGTCGGTGCACTCTTCGGATTCTCCCGATACGACCGGAGGCGTGGCCGCGGCCTGGCCGGGGACACTGGCCGGACGGCTCGCGCTCCTCCTGACCAGCCTCATCGTGCTCGCGACGGCGGCCGTCGTCGTGCGCGAATATCGCGCCGGAGAGGCTCGGCTGGTAGCCGAAGCGGGGCGGACCCTCTCCACCCACGCGGGCGTGGCGGCCGAGCGGCTGCAGGCCACGCTGGAGGAGCGGGCGCGGATCGTCTCCCTCTGGGCGACGCTGGAGACGTCCCAGGACCTCGCCGTGGACGACGTGGACAAGCGGGTGTCCCTCTCCCTCTCGGAGCTCGTGTCGGCCCTGGGCTCGGGGTCCGAGGCGGTGGCATCGAGATCGGGAGGGCCGCTCCTCTCGGCGTCCGACCCCGCCCGCCTGGGCGACCGACCGCCTCCCCTCCCCGACGGGGTGCTGGACGCCCTGACGGCGGATACGCCCGGCCTGAGGTTGACCGGGGGGCCCGGCGGGGGGGCCGTAGTGGCGTCGGCCGACGTCGTGTCCCACGCGGACGGGCACGCCCTCGGCCGGATCGTGGTCTGGACCCCGCTCGACCGCTTCCTGGCGGCGGCGATCCCCCTCGAGCTGGCCACCGCCGAGCTCACACGCCCCGGCGGTCACGTGCTCGCGAGGGGCGGGGCGCTCACCGAGCCCGACGACGCCTACCTGTGGGCGCGCCGCCAGACGGGGACCGCGGCGGGCCCCTTGCGGATCTCGGTGGCGCGGCCGCGCTCGGCGCTCTCCCGGACCCTCCGGGCGTCGGGCCTCCAGCTCGTGACCCTCGCCGGGATCTTCCTGCTGCTCTCCATCCCGGTGGCCCTCCTGGTGGCCCGGTCGGCCACGTCGGGGCTGGCGCGGATCACCCGCGCCGCCCGGAACCTGGACGCCCACCACCCCGGTCCCCTCCCCCCGGCGTCGCCGTGGGCGCCCACCGAGGTCCGGGTGCTCTCCGACGCCCTCAACGGCATGGTCGAGCGGCTGGAGCGGGCCCGGGAGGAGCTGGCCCGTAGCGAGTCGCTGGCCGCCGTGGGCATGCTGACCAAGAGCCTGGCCCACGAGATCCGCACGCCCCTCGCGGTCCTCCGGGCGGGGACCGAGATGCTCCAGCGGGCCCCGGGCGCGGGCGCCCGGGAGCTGGAGGTGGGGGCGATGCTGCAGGCCGAGGTCGGGCGGCTCAGCAGGCTGGCCGACGACCTGCTGGTCTTCGGTCGGCCCTCCACCCCCTCCCTGGCGTCCATGGACCTGCACGAGGCGTCCGCCTCGGCCCTCGAGGCGCTGGCCACCGACCTGGACAGCGAGATGGACGTCCACCTCGTGCTCGAGGGCGAGGCCACGCCGATGGTGGGGGACCCGGACCAGCTCAGGCAGGTCGTGGTGAACCTGGCCGGCAACGGGGCCCGGGCGTCCGACAGGGGCGGGACCGTGGTGGTGCGGACCGGGCTCCGGGACGGGACGGCCGTCCTGGAGGTGGAGGACGACGGGGCCGGAATCCCGCCCGAGCGGATGGACGAGATCTGGAAGCCCCTGGTGACGACCCACCGGTCCGGGACCGGACTGGGCCTTCCCATCGTGAAGCAGCTGGTGGAAGCTCACGGGGGTAGCATCGAGCTGGAGAGCACACCGGGCGAGGGCACGCGGGTGACGGTGCTCCTCCCCGCCGACGGAGCGAGCGCGGCATGAGCGAGACGGTCCTGGTCGTCGACGACGAGCCCCGCATCCGGCGCATCGTGGAGATGGCGCTCGGCGACCGGGGGTACCGCGTCCTGACCGCCCCCTCGGCCGAGGACGCGTGGGACGTTCTCGAGGACGGCGGGGTGGACGTCGTCGTGACCGACCTCCAGCTCCCCGGCCGCACGGGGCTGGAGCTGCTGGCTGACGTGCGCCGCCGGCACCCCCGCCTGCCGGTCATCCTCATCACCGCGTTCGGCACGGTGGAGAGCGCGGTGGAGGCCATCAAGGCGGGCGCCTTCGACTACGTGCTCAAGCCCTTCGGCGTGGAGGAGCTGGAGGCGCTGGTCGAGCGCGCCCTCGACGCGGCCGCCCTCGAGCCCGGGGAGGTCACCGCGGACGAGGACGGGGTGATCGCCGAGAGCGACGCGATGCGGAGGGTGATGGAGCTGGTCGGCCAGGTGGCCGACGCGCCGACCACCGTGCTCGTCACGGGCGAGACCGGGGTGGGCAAGGAGGTCGTGGCCCGTGCCCTCCACGACCGGTCCCGCCGGAAGGACCGCGCGTTCGTGGCCGTGAACTGCGCGGCCATCCCCGCCGAGCTCCTGGAGGCGGAGCTGTTCGGCGTGTCGCGCGGCGCCTACACGGGAGCGGTGAAGGACCGTCCGGGGAAGCTCGAGGTGGCCGACGGGGGCACCCTCTTCCTCGACGAGATCGGCGACATGCCCCTGACGCTCCAGCCCAAGCTGCTCCGGTTCCTCCAGGAGGGGACGGTCGAGCGCCTCGGCTCCCACGTCACACGCTCGGTGGACGTGCGCATCGTGGCGGCGACGCACCGCGACCTCCGGCGGATGGTGGAGGAGGGTGCCTTCCGGGAGGACCTGTTCTACCGGATCGAGGTCTTCCCCATCCACGTACCGCCTCTCCGGGAGCGGCCCGACGACGTGGAGGCCTTGGCCCGGGACGCGCTGGCCCGCTTCGCCCGGCGTCTGGGTACCCGCGCGACGCTCTCGTCCCGGGCGCTGGAGCGGCTCCGTGGTCACGCGTGGCCCGGGAACGTGCGCGAGCTCCTGAACGTGCTCGAGCGGGCGGTGCTGCTCAGCGCGGACGGGACGATCGAGGACGTGGCGCTCCCCTCCGCTCCGGCGAAGGGTCGGGCGGCGGGTGAGGCAGGGGCCGAGACCGACCCGGACGGAGACACCGCATCCCCCACGGACGTCGTGCCCCTGAGCGACGCCGTGGCCCGGGCGGAGAGGGCGGCCATCCGGGCGGCGCTCGCGCGCACGGGCGACAACAAGGCCCAGGCCGCCCGCCTGCTGGGCATCAGCGTCCGCACGCTCTTCTACAAGCTGGAGAAGCTGGACCTCCGCTGAGGGCGTTCGCCCGCGGAGGCGCGGGACCTCGGCGGGCATCCCGCCCACGGAGGCGTAGCGGACCTCCGCCGGGCTTATCCCCTCGGGGACGTGTCGGCCCCCCGGCGAGAGGTCATCCCCGCGGATGGATCGTCAGCGTGCCGGCCCCGGGATCGAGCGTGGTGGGATACTCCCTCAGGCCCGAGGTGCGCTGCCCCCCCGTCCAGTGGCCGTCCTCGGCGAACCGGGCGCCGTGGTTGGGGCATACGAACTGGCTTCCCCGCCAGGTCACCGTCGTGCCCGCGTGGGGGCACACCAGGGAGAGGGCCACGTACGCCTCTTCGCCGAGCCTCGCGACGGCGATCGGGGGCCCCGAACCGGCCACCCGGGCCACGCCGCCGTTCGTGGCGAGGGCGGGATAGTCCGACAACGTCACGACCAGGTCGTCGCTCAGGACGGGATCGGTGATGCTCGTGTCGCACGCGCCCGCCAGCAGGCCCAGCGCAGCGAGCGCGACGCTCCGCGCGAGGAAGTCCCGCCGGTCGAGGATTCCGGTGAGCTCGTCCATGATCCCTTCCTCCGCCCGCTTCACGGGACTGTGACGACGGCCGACGCCCAGCCCTCCGGGTCGTCGTCGCTGTGGTAGGCCACCGAGGGATCCACCACCACTTCGCCGCCCTCGAGCCTGATCGCGAGCCGGTCCATGTTCCGGGTCGCGCGGCCGTCGATGAACTCCCCGGTGGGTGAGTACTTCGACCGGTGCTTCGTGCACTGGAAGATGCCGTCGTCCTCCCGCCACCGGAGCAGGGAGCGCTGGTGGGGACAGGAGAGGGCGAACGCGGCGACCAGCTCGTGGTAGCGCGCGAGGATCACCTCGTTGTCGCGGTCCACCTCCACGCCGTCTCCGGCCGGCAGCGGATAGCGGAGGACCTCGCCGGCCGCCGTCGCGCGTACGGAGCGCGCGACCGCCGCCGCGGCTCTCCGCGGCACCGCGCCCGCCAGCAGGGCCAACGCCAGGCTTCCCGCGCCGATCCGGAGGAAGCTCCGGCGGTCGGGGCAGCCGTCACACCCGCCGCACACGGAGGCCGAGGTCGTGGGGAGCCGGATCTCGTTGGCTTCGCTCACCGTGTCCCCCCCTCACGCGTACAGGGTGATGGCCACGCCGGCCAGCAGCGACACGGCCCACAGGCCGGCGCTCCGCAGCGCGGCGCGCCGCAACTTCCGGAAGGCCCCGTCGTCCTCGGGGGCGGCGAGGAGCCGCGACCCCGACCGCTTCAGCAGCCAGCCGTTGGCGAGGAGGACCACGACGACGGCCATCTTGGCCCAGTAGATCCAGGAGAGGAGGAAGATCGTCGGGTCGGCGGCCGTGAGCGCGACGCCGGACAGGAGCACCACGGCGAGGCCGCCGAGGACCGCCCCGTGGGCCAGGTCCAGCTCACGGGCCAGATGAGCGCGCCGGGGCCAGCCGTGACGATGGCTCCGCAGCACGGCCCGATCCAGGGTGTACGCGAGACCGCCGGCCGCGACGACGCCACCCAGGTGGAGGAACATGACCGCCGCCTCCACCCCCGCGTGGTCCATGTACAGGTCGGACCAGGGGGCCAGCGCGCCGGCGATCCAGTCGACGAGCGCGTGCATCAGTCCCTCCCGAAGATGGGCAGCATGATGGCGTATCCGAGGAGCGCGGTCCCCATGGACGCCAGAGCCACGTTGCGGTGGGTGTTGTTGTTCCCGGAGCCGCCCTCCTCGCTCTCGTTCGCGAGGGCGCCGGTCGCCACGAACCCGGCGTCGGCCAGGAGCATCAGGACCGAGTGGAGCGTGCGCCGGTTGCGGTCGGCCGGGTCCTTCCAGCCCTCGATGGCGTTCAGCCCGCCGGTGATGGTGTTCACGACGAAGAGCCCTCCGATCCCGGCCGCGAGGGCGCCGTGAGCCGAGCGGAGGGAGCCCGACCCCTCGCCGTCGATGAGCTTCTGGCCCACCACGTACTGCCCCACGAAGAGGGGCAGGGTGAGGTAGCTCGCCCACCGGTGGATCGTGAGGCGGGTGAAGTACCCGTCGCTGTACTCGATGAGCTGGGGCGCGGCGTCGTCACCCTCGCCGTCGGGAGCTCCCGGGGTCCGGCGGACGGTCATGGGCACGAGCTCGCCCGGAACGGAGAGCCGCACCGCCGCACCGGGGGACGGGGCGAGCAGCGTCGTCGGCGGGGCGCTCAGACGGAGCCGGGCCTGGGCCGACAGCGTGTCGGCGGGGCCTCCCCCGCCGGCCGACACCCCCAGGGCGCCCACCAGCGCGACGGAAACGACGGATATGAGCATGGAGAGGATCCTCCCTCGTGGACGGGTCTTGGACCGGACGGTGGTCTCGAAGAGCAAGCGCGAGGCCGGAGACTCCAGTGGCTCCCAAGACGTTGGCGTGCATGGGCCTACGGAAACCTACCCTCCGGGGTGCTCGGGGGGGACCGTGCAATTCCCTGCACGGTCGTGCGAGACCTTGCACCGTCGTCGGTACCGGTGGTGTCCGGGCCGACACCCGGACGGCGACGCCCCTCGGCGCGGGCCCAGGCGTGTCCGGTGACCATTCCGGAGCTTGCCACCGGGACCGGCCGATCGGACGGCCCCAGCTGTGTTGCCGGTGGCTACCCCGGGGAAACGTTCCACCGCGCCGGCCCACCCCCTCACCCCCGTCGCGTTTCTCCCGCCA
>JASFUL010000198.1:0-9185 GCA_050050315.1 Gemmatimonadota bacterium | reverse complement strand
CGCCCATGACCTGGATCTCGACGTGACGGGGGCGCTCGAGGTAGCGCTCCAGGTAGACCGATCCGTCCCCGAAGGCGGCCGTGGCCTCCCGGGAGGCCGCCTCGAAGGCCCGGGCCAGGTCATCCTCGCGCTCGACGATCCGCATCCCCTTCCCTCCGCCCCCCGCCGCCGCCTTGAGCAACACGGGATAGCCGATCGTGCCCGCGGCCTCCGCGGCGGCCTCGGCGTCCTCGACGGCGTCGACGAGCCCCGGGACGATGGGAACCCCCGCGTCCCGCATGCGACGCCGGGCCTCGGTCTTGTCGCCCATGGCGGCGATGGTGGAGGACGTCGGCCCGACGAAGACGAGACCGGCCGCCTCGACCGCCTGGGCGAAGGCGGCGCGTTCCGCCAGGAAGCCGTAGCCCGGGTGGATGGCGTCGGCCCCCGAGCCCTCGGCCGCCTCCAGGATGCGGTCGATCCGCAGGTAGGACTCGGAGGATGCGGCGGGCCCCACCGGGCAGGCCGCGTCGGCCTCCTGGACGTGCGGAGCGAGTCGATCGGCCTCGGAGTAGACCGCCACCGAGCGGACGCCCAGCTCCCGGCACGCCCGGATGATGCGGACGGCGATCTCGCCCCGGTTGGCCACCAGAACGGTATCGATCACGAGCGCCTGCTCCTCGCTGCGGAAGGGGACGGCCCGCGGAACGAGCGTGCCCGCGGGCCCGGCCGAGGTCGGCGCGTCGGCGGCACCGGTCGCGCCCCGGGCCCGGCCGTCCGGCTCGGCGTGGAAATGTGGCCGGGGGGGTGGAGGGTGTAAAGGCGCCGGAGCTTCGGACCCGAGGGATCGGCGCGTGGGCGGGGCCGGAGGGACCGGCCCCGGTTGGGAGCCGGCCGGCGCCCGGGCGACGCCGGCCGGCCGGTGGAGACGGAGGCCCGGGCGTTACCGCCGGGTTCCCCGCACCGCCATCGTCTCGCCGCGGCGGACGATGGTGACCTCGACGTTCTCGTCGCCCTCGTAGCTGGACAGGATCCGACGGACGTCCGCGACGTCCTCGACGTCGCGGCCCCCGATGGCGCGGATCACGTCACCGGCTCGCAGCCCGAGGGTGGCGTTCTCGGCCACCTGGACCACGAGGACGCCCCGGTCGACTCCGAAGTACTCGGCCAGCTGCGCGCTCAGGTCCTGGAGCTGGAGGCCATCCACGCACCGGCTCCCGGCGATGACCGTCACGCCCTCTCCCGAGCGGGGGAAGACGCATGGATCGAGGCCACCACCGAAGACCCGCACGTCGTGGTCGCCCTCGCCGAACGTCCAGGCTCCCAGGGGGCCCTCGCCTTCCTCGAACGGATGCACGTCGGGGTCGAAGGAGAACACACGACCCCGCATGCCTTCGGGAGAGAAGAACTCCCACTCGGTGTCAGGCCCGCTGCGCAGGAACGCGTGCCCGCCGGGAGTCACCGTGCCGAACAGGCTCCGGGCCGACTCGGGCACGACCGTCGTGCGCCGGGCCTCCCCGTCTCGCAGGTACTCGAGGGAGGCCTCCTCGCCGGGCTCGAGATCGCCGACCAGCCGCACGAACCGCTGGACCGCCATCGCCTCGGACGGGTCGAGCTGCCGTTCCTCCTCTTCGTCCTCCAGGGGCTCCAGGACGCTGTGGCCGTCCACCCGCGTCACCACGTCGCCCTCCTGGAGTCCGGCCTCGTCGGCCGGCGACCCTTCCACGACCTCGCGGATCACGACCCCCCGACGGTCCTCGTTCCCCTCGTCGCCCCCGATCCGCACTCCGATGCGGGCCCGAGGAAACCCGAGGGAGAGCGCGAACCCCCGGTTCAGGTCGAGGCGGGGCATGGTGAAGCACCGGCAGTTCTCGATCTCCTGTCCGCTCGCGTCGACGCACCGGCACTCCTCCGGCTCCTCCTGTGCCGCCGCGGGTACGGCCGCCGCCACGGCGGCGACCGCCGCGGCCGCGATCATCACGCTTCTCGCCACGCCCGCTCCGACCATGGCGTTCGTGCGCTTCCTCATCTCCGACTCCCTTTCGTCGTCCGACGTCGGCAGCCCCCCGCCGAGCGAGCGCCACCGTGCTCGCTGAATGGGATGCCGGCGGAACGCTCCGCAGTTGCCCGGGGGACGAGGAGCCCACGCGGAATCCCGGGCGTACGGTCGCGTCTCCACCCGTCGGGGGTCAGCCCCCGCGCAGCGTCGCGGCCGGATCGGTCCGGGCCGCGCGACGAGCGGGCGCCCAGCCCGCCAGGGCCGCCGTCAGGAGCAGGGTGAGGGCCGCGCCCAGCAGGACCGTCGGGTCCAGCGCATCGACCTGGAAGAGGAAGCGTTCCAGCGACCGGCCGACGAGCAGGAAGGCGAGCAGCCCCAGGACGACGCCGGCGAACGCCAGGCCCGCCGCCCGGGCTACGAGTCGCCGCTGGACCCCGCGGCCGTCGGCGCCGAGGACCAGCCGGATGCCGATCTCGGAGCGGCGGCTCGCGGCGGCGTGCGCCAGCACCCCGTACACGCCCACGAGCCCCAGTCCCATGGCGAGGACCGCGAACGAGCCGAGCAGGAGGAGCCGGAAGCGGGGCGCGGCCGCGTCCTCCCGGAGAAGCTCGTCGACGGTGGCGAAGTCGGAGGGCAGAATGGACGCATCGGCCTCTCGTACGATCTCCCGGACGGCTGGAACGAGCTCGTCTGGGGCGCCGCTCTCCACCCGCACGGCGAAGTAGGTGCTGACGTCGCCGCCCTGCGCGTAGGTCATGTAGACCTCGGGCATCGGCGCCTCGGCCCGTCCGAAGTGCCGCACGTCCTCGGCCACCCCCACCACGCTCCACCACGGCCCGTCCTGGTCGGGACGGCCCCAGCGCAGCCGGCGGCCCACGGCGCTCCGTCCGGGCCACACTCTCTCGGCGAGCGTACGGTTGACCACCATGACCCGGGTCGCAGCGCCGTCGTCACCCGACCGGAGGCCGCGGCCCTCCACGACGTCGATGTCCATCGCGTCGAAGTAGCCCGGCGTCGCCGTCCGGAACTCGGCGCACGGATCCCCCTCGGTGGGTCGCGGCACGCCTTCCGCCGTGTACGGCACGCACGCCCAATTCCCCGAGAGGGGGAGGAAGTTGACCGCGCCGGCGGCGCTCACGGAAGGGAGGGCCTCCAGGCGGGCGACGAGGCGGTCCTGCAGCGCCCGCACGCGGCCGGCCTCGTCTCCCCTCCACGGATGGGACAGCCGGAAGGTCAGCACGCCGTCTGTGGCGAAGCCGGTCTCCACCCCGGTCAGCCGCACGAAGCTCTTCCCGACCAGCCCCGCCGCGGTGAGGAGCACGACGCAGACCGCCACCTCGGCCACGGCGAGCCCGTCGAGGAAGCGTCGGACGCCCCGGGGGGTCGTTCCGCCCCGTCCCCCTTCCCCGAGGGTGCGAGCCGGGTCGGCTCCCGTCGCCTGGACCGCCGGGGCGACGCCGAAGAGGAGCGCGGTCAGCAGCGACACGCCCAGCGTGAAGAGGAGGATCGGCGCTCCGGGCTCGAGGCCCTCCACCCGCGGGATCCGGCCCCGCATGAGCGGAAGCAACGCGGTGTCCAGCGCCATCGCCAGGGCGAGCCCGAGGGCACCCCCCAGGAGCGCCAGCACGAGGCTCTCGACGAGGAGCTGACGTACGATCCGGGGCCTGCTCGCCCCCAGGGCCGAGCGCACCGCCACCTCGCCACGCCGACGCGTGGAGCGGGCCAGGAGGAGGCTGCCCACGTTCGCGCACGCGACGACGAGCACGAGCCCGACCGAGAGCAGGAGCAGGCGGAGGGCCCGGCCGGCGTCGCCCACCATGGCCTCCCGTAGCCCCTCGACCCGCACTCCCAGTCCGGTCTTGGATTCGGGGAAGCGACGGGCGATGTCGGCCGAGATGGCGTCGAGCTCCTCCTGCGCCCGCTCCGGGCCCACGCCCGGGCCCAGCCGGGCCAGGGCCTGGAAGGAATGCTGGTTGCGAACGAGTCCGGCGGGATCGAGGTCGAAGAGGGTATAGAGCCGGACGGGGTAGTCCGGCTCACCCATCGGATCCTCGAAGTCGGCCGGCAGGACGCCCACCACGGTATGGGGCTCGCCGTCCAGAACGAGCTCCGATCCCACCACGTCCGGATCGCCGCCCAGCGCAGACGTCCAGAACCCGTGTTGCACCACCACCGACCGGGACGGCCCCAGGTCCTCGCCGGGCGCGAAGAGCCGGCCCCGCTCGGCCTCGACGCCGAGAAGGGGGAAGAAGTTGGCCGAGACGTCCGCGCTCCCCACGGTTTCCAGACCGTCGTCGCCGTCGAGGCGGGTGCCCGCGAGGTCGTGCATCGCCACCATCGCGAGGCTCGGCGCCCCCCGCCACTCGAGGGCGTCGGCCAGCGCGATGGGTTCGCGGTCGCCCTCCGGACCGGTTCCCCAGATCCGGACCAGCCGGTCCGGCTGGTCGAACGGAAGGGGGCGGAGCAGCACCGCCCACGCGATCCCGAAGACCCCGGTCGTGGCGCCGACGCCCAGTGCCACGGTGAGGACCACGATCCCGCCCGTGAGGGGCTCGTGCCTCAGGCGTCGCAGGGCGATGCGGAGATCGCGGCCGAGTTCGCGGCCGACCCCCCCGCGGCGGTCGGCGACGTTCCGGAGGTGCGCACCCGGCAGGGAGAGGGTCAGGTCCAGCAGGGGTCGCCAGGCTCCCCCCTCCTCGACCCGGTCCCGCTCGAAGGCGCGCAGCACGTCGGCCCCGTACCTCCCACGGAAGGTCCGAGGGAAGAGCCGCAGGAGGGCCCGGGCGACCCGGGTCGGGAGCCCGCCCCGACCTGCGCTCACGCCCCACCTCCCGCGCTCGAGCGTCGCGCCCGTCGGACGAGTCCCTCCAGGCGGGCGGTCTCGGTGACCATCGCCTCCCGGCCCGCCTCGGTCAGCCGGTAGTAGCGGCGCCGCTCGTCGTCCTCGTCCTCGGGGACGGGCCGCTCCTCCGTCTCTTCGATCAGTCCGTCGGCCTCCAGGGAGGCCAACGTCCGGTACAGGGTGGCCGGCCCGAGGCGTATCGCCCCGTCGGACGCTTCAGCCACCTCCTTCTTCAGCCCGTAGCCGTGGCTCGGTCCCCCGGCCAGCGCCACCAGCATGGCGTACACCCGCGGCTTCATGGCCCTCATCCGCCTCCCCTCCCCTCGAGTCCCGCTTCATCTATCCATATTGGATACACCCGACCTGGATATAGTACCCCCACGGGAACGTCTCGGCAAGGTCCGGTGCGGGAGCGCCCTTCGGGGTGCTACAGCGGGATGTTGCCGTGCTTCTTCAGGGGGTTGGCGTCGCGCTTGTTGCGCAGCATGTCCAGCGCGCTGATGAGCCGCGGGCGGGTCTCCCGGGGGTCGATGACGTCGTCCACGTAGCCCCGGGCGGCCGCGATGTACGGGTGGGCGAGACGCTCCCGGTACTCGTCGATCCGCTCCTGCGTCGCCGACTCCGGGTCGTCGGCCTCCGCGATCTCCTTCCGGTAGAGGATCTCGACGGCGCCCTTCGGCCCCATGACGGCGATCTCCGCGTTCGGCCACGCCAGGTTCACGTCCCCCCGGATGTGCTTCGAGTTCATGACGTCGTACGCGCCGCCGTACGCCTTCCGGGTGATCAGCGTCACCTTGGGGACGGTGGCCTCACTGAAGGCGTAGAGCAGCTTGGCCCCGTGGCGGATGATGCCTCCGTGCTCCTGCCCCACGCCGGGGAGGAAGCCGGGGACGTCCTCGAGGACGACGAGGGGGATGTTGAACGCGTCGCAGAAGCGCACGAAGCGCGCACCCTTGTCGGAGCTGTCGATGTCCAGCACCCCCGCCAGGACCGCGGGCTGGTTGGCCACGATGCCGACCCCGTGGCCCCCGAGATGGGCGAAGCCCGTCACGATGTTGCGGGCGAAGCCCTCCGCCACCTCGTAGAACTCACCGTCGTCGACCACCGACTCGATGACATCGTGTATGTCATACGGTTTGTTGGGGTTATCCGGAATCATCTCCAGTAGACTCTCATCCTGGCGATCGGCCGGATCGGAGGTTGGGCGAGCGGGGGGTGTCTCCGTGTTGTTCTGGGGGATGTAGCGGAAGAGCTCCCGCACGGCGGCCAGCGATTCCGGCTCGGAGTCGTGGGCGAAGTGGGCCACTCCGCTCTTCGTCGCATGCACGTCGGCCCCGCCCAGCCCCTCCATGTCGATGTCCTCGTGCGTCACCGTCTTCACGACGTTGGGGCCGGTCACGAACATGTAGCTCGTGCCCCGGACCATGTAGACGAAGTCGGTGATGGCCGGGCTGTAGACCGCCCCCCCGGCGCAGGGGCCGAGGATGACGCTGATCTGGGGCACGACGCCGCTGGCCAGCGTGTTGCGGAGGAAGATGTCGGCGTATCCGCCCAACGAGACGACACCCTCCTGGATGCGGGCGCCCCCCGAGTCGTTGAGGCCCACGATCGGGGCCCCGTTCTTCATCGCCAGCTCCTGGAGCTTCACGATCTTCTCGGCGTGAGCCTCCGAGAGGCTGCCGCCGAAGACGGTGAAGTCCTGGCTGAAGATGTAGACGAGGCGGCCGTGGATGGTCCCGTACCCGGTCACGACACCGTCCCCGAGGTACTTCCGCTCTTCGAGCCCGAACTCGGTGGACCGGTGGGTCACGAAGCGATCCAGCTCGACGAAAGAGCCGTCGTCGAGAAGGAGGTCCAGCCGTTCCCGAGCCGAGAGCTTGCCTCGCTCGTGCTGGGCCCGGAGGCGGGCCTCTCCCCCACCGAGCTCGGACTCCCGTCGGAGCTGCTCCAGACGCTTCAGGTCGTCCTTCATGGCCATGGATGCTGCGACTCCTCGCCGGGGGTCGGGATGAAGCCTCGCATGCCCGTGGTGTCCGGGAGCGGTACACCGGGACAGAAGATCTGGAGGGGCCCCAGGGGCACGCGCTCGGGCTCGCCCGCCTCCGGGTCGCCCCTCCTCTCGGGCCGGAAGTAGCCCGACGGCTCCATCACGCGTACCGGCTGGAGCTGCCGCTCCGAGATACAGCCGAGATGGTGCTCGCGGACGATCCGGCCGTCCTGGACCGAGAGCACGCCCGTCGCTCCCTGCAGGCGGTCGATGGACTCCAGCGCGGCGCGGAGCTCCGCCGCCGTGCGCGCGCCGGTCTCCAGCGCCGCCAGGATGAGCGAGGCGGCGTCCCAACCCAGGGCGGGAACGGTGCTCCGGAGCGAGCGGCGGAAGTGGCGCTCGTAGGCCTGCTGGAAGCGGCGGTGGCCCTGGAGCTCCCCCCCGGGCGGCCGGGGCGTGGCCACGACCACGCCGTTCGTATGGCGGGGCGCCACCTCTCGCAGCACCCCGTCCGACGACCATTCCCCCGTTCCCAGGACGCGGATCCCGAGGGTGTCGAGCCCGAAGAAGGACACCTGGGGGGCGAGGGCGACGATGTCCGAGGCCGGCACGGGGAGCACGAGGGCGTCCGGATCGAGGTGCCGGGCCTGGTCCAGCACCTCGCCGAAGGTGGTGGTTCCCACGGGGTAGCTCAGGACCCTCAGGACCGAGCCGCCGAGCTCCTCCATGCGGTCCCGGAAGACCGAGGCCTCGAACTCGTACTCCGGGGTGCGGGGGTGGATCACGACGACGTGGTCCAGGCCGCTCTCCGTCGCGTAGGTGGCCAGGGCGTCCGCCGCGCCGGGGTCGGGGCCCCCGAGCGTGTAGACGGCCTCCAGGTCGCCCACGGTGGGGGCGGTCGGCGAGATGATCGGCACCGGCTCTCGTCGGGCGTTCGCCACCGCCACGACGGACTCGGACTGCAGGGGCCCGATGAGGGCTCTGGCGCCATCCCGGGA
Source organism: Gemmatimonadota bacterium (assembly GCA_050050315.1). Classification (GTDB taxonomy): domain Bacteria; phylum Gemmatimonadota; class Gemmatimonadetes; order Longimicrobiales; family Gaopeijiaceae; genus JASFUL01. The sequence continues at coordinate 1,380 of JASFUL010000198.1, read as the reverse complement.
CAGCTCCTCGAGGGCCCGCGCCGCCTCGTCGGAGCGCCCTCCGTCGTCCCGCAGGGCAAGGGCGATGCCGTCGGGGACGTCTTCCCCCTCCATCGCGACCTGGATGCCCTCCTCCACGAGACCCGCGTAGCGACTGAGCGCCGGCGACCCGCCCAGGGGAAGGAGGACGCCCACCGTGGCAGGGCCGCCCCTCCCTCCCACCCGTCCCAGATCGCCCGGGGCCTCGAGGAAGGCCCGTGCCGCCTCGGCGTCCTCTCCCTCGGCCCCGACGGCCAGGGCCGTCTCGGCGAAGTCGATCGCCCGCTCCTCCTCGCCCCGCACCCACAGCGCCCGGGCGTGGGCGAGCATCAGCGGCGCGGCCAGGGGCTGACCCAGCGGGGTGGCCTGGACCACCCGCTCCAGGGCCTCGGCGCCCAGCACCTCGACGGCGCTGCGGACCCTGTGGAGCGCCCAGGCCCGGGTTTCGTCCGGCAGGTCCTGAGGCAGGGACAGGATGGCGGTCAGCCCCGCCTCGACCTCACCGCGCTCGATCCGCTCCTCGGCGTCCAGGAGCGCCAGCTCGGCCCGGCGCGGGTCCTCCGGCGGCAGCAGTCGTGCGTACCGGTCCCGGATCTGGTGCGCCTCGTCGTAGCGCCCCAGCGCCATCTCGCCCCGGGCCCACACCAGGAGCGCCGGGCCCGACGAGGGCGTCCCGGGATACTCCCGGGCCACGCGCCAACCCAGCTGGGCGGCCTGCCGGACCTCTCCCTCGGCCAGGGCGGCGCGGGCCTCGTCGAGGAGGTCGGCCGCCGTGGCGAGGCGCGCGCTGTCCGTCTCGAGTTCGTCCGCGAGGACGAGGGGTGGGGGCGGAGCTTCCTCGGGAGGCGGCGGCTCCGGACCTCCGCCGAAGGCGCCGCAGGCCCACAGCCAGGGGAGGACCACCGCGGCGAGGGCGGCGAGGGAGGATCGGACGGGGATCCGGTCGGGCGGGAGCGGGTGGAACGCCATGCGGGAAAGGTAGGGGATCTCCTGGGTCGGTAAAGGAAGCGCCCGGACACCGCGAGGTGCCCGGGCGCCCGGGAAGCTAGTGCGGAAGGGCGGGAGGCGCTACTTGTCGTCCTCCTCTTCCTTCTCGGCCCCTTCCTCCTCGGTGGCCTCGGCGACCGGAGCCTCGTCCTCGTCGTCCGACGCCTCCGACTCGTCCTCGGCTTCCTCGGTCCTGGCCTCGTCCTCCGGCTCTTCCTCGGCTTCCGCCTCGGGCTCCTCTTCGGCCTGCGCCTCGGGCTCCTCCTCGGCCTCCGCCTCCGGCTCCTCCTCGGCCTCCGCCTCGGGCTCCTCCTCGGCCTCCGCCTCCGGCTCCTCTTCGGCCTCCGCCTCCGGCTCCTCTTCGGCCTCCGCCTC
>JASFUL010000197.1:0-9189 GCA_050050315.1 Gemmatimonadota bacterium | reverse complement strand
AGGGCGACCCCCAGGCGGACCTCGACCTCGAGGGAGGCGTCGCGGAGGAGGACGGGTCCACGGCCGAGGGCCCCTCCACGGAGGAGGACGCCTCCCGGGACGAGGGTGGAGAGCCCGGCCCGACGGCCGGTGACGACGAGACCCCGGAGAACCGCGTTGACGCCGGACGGGTCGGCGCCTAGCCCCGGGGGCGGCCCGGGCGGAGACGCCCGCGGCGTCCGGATCCAGAAGTACCTCTCCCGTGCCGGTGTGGCGTCGCGGCGGGGGGCCGAGGAGCTCATGGCGCAGGGTCGCGTACGGGTCAACGGCGCGGTCGTGACCACGCCCGGGAGGCGGATCCAGCCCGGCGAGGACAGGGTGGAGGTGGACGGTCGGACCGTCGAGCCCGAGCCGTTCCGGTGGGTGATGCTGCACAAGCCGCCGGCCACCGTCACCACGGCCGACGATCCGCGGGGGCGACGGACGGTCTACGACCTGCTCCCGTCCGAGCTGCACGGTCTCTCGTACGTCGGACGCCTCGACCTCGACACGGAGGGGCTGCTCCTGCTCAGCAACGAGGGAGACGCGATCCACGGTTTGCTCCACCCGAGCTTCGAGGTGGAGCGAGAGTACCGGGCGGGCGTGGAGGGCGAGCCCCGGTCCGGGGCCCTGGAGCGCCTCGTCCGGGGCGTGGAGCTGGAAGACGGCCCGGCCGCGGCCCGGGAGGCGGAGCGGGTCGGCGGGGAGGAGGGCGGGGCGATCGTCCGCGTCGTCCTCACCGAGGGGCGTAAGCGCGAGGTCCGGCGCCTCCTCGCCGCCGTCGGCCATCCGGTGCGGTGGCTGCGCCGGGTGCGCTTCGGCCCCGTGGCCCTCGGGGACCTGGCTCCCGGGCGCTGGCGGGAGCTGTCGGACGAGGAGGTGGCCGAGCTCCGCGGCCGCGCCGGCCGTTCGGCCGGCTGAAGGACCCCGGCCCGGGCCGGGGGGGAGGGGAGGCAACCAGACACGAACCCCGACGGGGGATGACGTCGTGGAACTGAACGATAGAAAGGTGCTCGTACTGGGAGGGGCCGGCCTGGTCGGCATGGCCGTGGCGCGGAGGATCCTCGGGTCGGGCCCACGCCGGCTGGTGGTCACGTCGCTGCGGCGGGCCGAGGCCGAGGACGCCGTCCAGGAGCTGGAAGCGGAAGGCTTCGGGGAGGCGACGTCGATCGGAGCCGCGTGGGGGGACGTCTTCGTACCCGCCTCCATGAAGGACCGCTCCCGCGACGACGTTCTCTCGGACCCGAGATCCCGCCGGAGCTTCGTGGACGAGGTCTACGGGGAGCTGACGGAGGCGGTGCTCGAGGGATCGGCTCTCGGAGAGCTTCTCCTGGAAGAGCGCCCCGACGTGATCGTCGACTGCATCAACACGGCCGGGGCCATGGCGTACATGAACGCCTTCGGCTCCGCCGCCGCCCTGCTGCGGGGGGGCGACGAGGGAACGCTGGACGCGGAGGCCGTCGAGCGGCACCTCTGCACGCTGTACCTGCCCCAGCTCATCCGTCACGTGCAGATCGCCCTCGAAGCGATGCGACGGGTCGAGACGGAGATCTACGTGAAGGTGGGCACGGCGGGGACCGGGGGGATGGGGCTCAACATCCCCTTCACCCACTCCGAGGAGCGACCCTCCCGCGTGCTGCTGGCCAAGTCCGGCCTGGCCGGCGCCCACACGCTCCTCCTGTACCTGATGGCGCGCACCCCCGGCGCGCCGGCGGTGAAGGAGATCAAGCCCACGGCGGCCATCTCCTGGAAGTCCATCGCGTACGGTCCCGTGAGCCGCGGGGGGAAGCCTCTCCTCCGATCGGACTCGGTCCGGCCCGTGCCGGTGCGCGAGGCGTTCGGGGACGGCGCGGCGGGCGCCTTCCGGGAGCTGAACGAGCCCCTCGAAGGGGTCTACCTCGACGCGGGCGAGAACGGCCTCTTCAGCCTGGCGGAGTTCGAGACGCTGACGGCTCTGGGGTTGATGGAATACGTGACCCCCGAGGAGATCGCCGAGAACGTCATTCGCGAGATCACGTCCCACCCGACGGGGAAGGATGTCGTGGCCGCCCTGGACGCGGCCACCCTCGGCCCGACCTACCGGGCGGGGGTGCTCCGGGCCGTCGCGCTCGAGCGGATGGAGGCGATGGAGGAGGCCCACGGAATGCGCTCGGTGGCGTACGAGATGCTCGGGCCGCCGAGGCTCTCCAAGCTGCTCTTCGAGGGCGAGATCCTGGGGCGCCTCCACGGCACGGTCGAGGCGGTCGCGGACCTGGACCCCGACGAGACGGCCGGGGCGGCCCGGAAGCTGGTGGAGGAGGACGACGATCTGCGGCAGCGGATGCTCTCCATCGGGATTCCGGTCCTCCTGCCCGACGGAGAGTCGGTGCTGCGTGGGGCCGTGGTGAAGGTCCCCCTCGAGACGGGCGGATCGGGTGTGCCCGGGCGCGTGTCGGACCGCGGCTGGGTGGACCTCCGGCGGTCCAACTGGGAGCGGTGGGCCGGGCGTTGCCGGGACATCCTGGCCGAGATCCGGAGTCGGCCGGGCCCGGAGCAGGGGTCCCGCGGAGACCACGAGTTCGGCGACCCCGAGGGGACGATCCGGCCCGGTCGCCTGGCGGCGTGGATCTTCCGTTACGAGGACGCGGGAGAGCGGATCAAGCGCTGAGGGGAGGAGGGTGCCCGCTCAGCCCTCCCACCCCTCCTCGCCCACGAGGGGGACGAAGCGGCAGCCCATGAGCGGCTGCCTGCGCAGCTCGTTGCCCTCCCGGACGTAGCGGACGAGCTCCTGGAGGTCCCGGCTCCCCACTGGGATCACCAGGCGCCCTCCGTCCGGGTTCATCTGGGCCTTGAGGGCCTCCGGGACCCGGGGGGCCGCGGCGGTGACGACGATTCCGTCGAAGGGGCTCTCCTCGGGCCATCCGAGCGTGCCGTCCGCGACCCGCAGGTGGACGTTCGCGATGCCCAGCTCCCGGAAGCGGGCCCGGGCGTCTTCCGCCAGGCGGGGGAGCCGCTCCACCGTGTAGACCTCGGCGCCGGTGTGGGCCAGGACGGCCGTCTGGTAGCCGCTTCCGGTCCCGATCTCCAGGATCCGGTCCCCGGGCCGGGGCCCGATCGCCTCGGTCATGGCGGCCACGATGTACGGCTGGGAGACCGTCTGCCCCTCGGCCAGCGGCACGGCCCGGTCCTCGTACGCCCGGTGGCGCTGCTCCGAGGGAAGGAAGAGCTCCCGGGGCACGGAAGCCATGGCGTCGAGCACCACGGGGTCGGCGATGCCGCGTCCCTTCAGCTGACTCTCGAGCATCCAGGTGCGGGCGTCGGGTCGGCGGTCGGCCATCCGCTCCTCCCGTCCGGGGGTGCGCCGGGGTCCTGGGCCGGAGACACCGGTCGGTCGGCCCGGAGCCCGGACGGCCTCGGGCCGGCCCGCACTGATACCTGCGAGGCCCACGGTCGTTCACCCTCGCCCCGGATCCGGGAGGGTCGATCACCCCTCCCGCGCACGGCTTCCTTCCCCGAGGTTGTACGGGGCGGCCCCTCCCGGGCCGGCACCCCTGACGAGACCCACGAGGAGCGACCCGTCGCGATGTCCGACCACGCCAACCTGACCGTGCTGGACCATCCCCTCATCCAGCACAAGCTCTCGCTGCTCCGGGACCGCTCGACGCCCAAGAAGCTCTTCGCGGAGCTCGTGGACGAGCTGGCCGCGCTGATGGCGTACGAGGCGACCCGGAACCTGGAGCTGGAGGAGTACGAGCTCGACACTCCGATGGAGCGCACGACGGGGCACCGTCTCCGCGGCAAGAAGCTCGTGATCGTGCCCATTCTCCGGGCCGGGTTGGGGATGGTGCACGGGATGGTGCGCCTGATCCCCAACGCCCGCGTGGGACACGTGGGACTCTACCGGGACGAGAAGACGCTGCGGCCCGTGGAGTACTACTTCAAGATGCCCCCCGAGGTCGATCGCCGGGAGTTCATCGTGGTCGACCCGATGCTCGCGACCGGCGGATCGGCCAGCGCGGCCGTTACCTCCCTACGGGAGCGGGGCGCGAAGGACGTGCGCTTCATGTGCATCGTCGCCGCGCCGGAGGGGGTGACGCGAATGCAGGCGGAGCACCCCGACGTGCCGGTCTACGCCGCGGTGCTGGACCGGCAGCTGGACGAGAACGGCTACATCCGGCCGGGTCTCGGCGACGCGGGGGATCGCCTGTTCGGCACCCGGTAGCGGGCTCCCGGTCGGCGGAGGCGGGCCGGGTCGTCGTGCCCCGGGGTCCGGCGCCCCCTTCCAACGGTGCCGCAGCACGTCGTGGATGGCCACCACCCGGAGCTCGCGCTCCGTCGGGAGAGCCAGCTCCCGGAGCGTCCGCGGGCCCGGCAGCTGCTCGAGGCCCTCGTCCAGCCGCCCGTGGCGCACGCCGGTCTCGGCCCGTCCCTACCGGTACGCCCTGCGCCGCTTCCACGTCTCCGGGTGGAAGAGGAGGAGGACCGTGTAGATCTCGAGTCGACCGACCAGCATGAGGAAGCTCAGGATGGCGAGGGCCGGGTCGCTCATCCAGCCGTAGTTGTCCGTGGGTCCCACGTCGCCGATGCCGGGCCCGATGTTGCCGACGGTGGCCGCGCTGGCGCCGATGGCCGTCATCACGTCCATCCCCAGGAAGGCCATGGCCAGGGCGCCGGCCAGGAAGAGCAGGAGGTAGAGGACCACGAAGCCGATGACGTTGGCCATGACATCCTCCTTCACCACGTGCCGCCCCACGCGGGCCAGGAGGACGGCCTTGGGGTGGAGGTGCTTCCGCAGCTCGATCCCGGTGTGCTTCATGAGCAGCAGCACGCGGACCGCCTTGATCCCCCCGCCGGTGGACCCGGCCATCCCCCCCACGAAGAACAGGGCGAAGATCAGCATCTGCGCGGCCGGCGCCCACAGCTCGTAGTCGGCGGTGACGTAGCCCGTCGTGGTCACGATGGACGTCACCTGGAACGCGGCGTCCCGGACCACCCGCTCGATGCCCCCCGGCATCCCGTCGTGGGCCCCGGTCAGGAGGTTGGCCGTGGCCAACACGCCGACCGCGCCCAGGACCACCAGGGTGAAGAAGCGCCACTCCCGGTCCCGGAAGTACTCCAGGCGGCCGGTCGCGGCCCGGAAGTGGAGCGCGAAGTTCACGCCGGCCAGGTACATGAAGACGATGGTGATCCAGTGGATGGCCGCCGAATCGAACCCGGCGATCGACGCGTTCTTCGTGCTGAACCCCCCGGTGGCCAGCGTCCCGAAGGTGTGGGTGACCGCGTCGAACCACCCCATTCCGGCCAGCATGTAGAGACCGGTCTGCACGACGGTCAGTCCCGCGTAGACGTACCAGAGGAGCTTGGCCGTCTGCGTGATGCGGGGGCGGAGCCGCTCGGGGGTCGGCCCCGGGACCTCGGCCTTGAAAAGCTGCATCCCGCCGACGCCGAGGAAGGGCAGCACCGCGATCGCGAGGACGATGATCCCCATCCCGCCGAGCCAGTGGGTCAGCGAGCGCCAGAAGAGGATGCCGTGGGGAAGCGCTTCGATCTCGGTGAAGACGGTGGCTCCCGTGGTGGTGAACCCGCTCATGGCCTCGAAGAAGGCCGCCACGAAGGAGTCGGTCACCCCCGTCAGCACGAAGGGGAGGGCGCCGAAGGCCGCGGTCGCCGCCCACGCCGACGTGACGATGGCGTAGCCCTCCCGGTGGGTGACGTCGCCGCTGAAGCGGGTGAGCCGGTACGCCGTGAAGCCGGCCGCGAAGGTGATCGCCGCCGACAGGAACAGCTCCAGGGCGTCCCCGTCCCCGTAGACGAGGGCCACGCCCCACGCCGACAGCATGGCCACGGCGACGAAGACCAGGAGCAGTCCCACCACGTTGACCACGTGGCGGAGTGACATCAGCGGCCCCCCCCGGTCATTCGAAGTACCTCTCCACCTCGGAGATCGCCTCGGGTAGCGCGAACACGATCACCTCGTCGCCGGGCAGGATCTGGTCGTCCCCCCGGGGCAGGATGATCTCCTCGCCCCGGATGATCGTGCCCACGATCGCCCCCTTCGGAAAGCGGAGGTCGCGGAGGTACGAGTGGGCGATCCGCGACGCCGCTCCGACGCTGAACTCGATCGTCTCGGCATCGATCCCCTTGAGACTCGCCACCGTCATCACCCGCCCCCGCCGGACGTAGCGGAGGATCGCGTTGACCGTCGACATCCGGGGCGAGACCGCCGCATCCACCCCCACCTTGGGCACGATGGGGAGGTAGTCGAACTTGTGGATCAGGCTGACGACCTTGCGGGCGCCCACGTTCTTGGCCAGGAGCGACGAGAGCATGTTCGTCTCGTCGTGGCCGGTCGCGGCGACGAACCCGTCGATACCCGAGACCCCCTCCATCTCGAGGAGCTCGAGATCGGTCGCGTCGGCGTGCAGCACGAGGGAGCGGGGCAGGGCCTCGGCGAGCTCGAGGCAGCGGCGGCGGTCGTGGTCGAGGACGGTGCACTCGATGCCATGCTCCTCCAGCACCTGCGCCAGGTACTGACCCTCGGCACTGCCGCCCGCGATCATCACCCGGCGCAGCCGGAAGCGATCGTAGCCGGCCAGCGGCGGGATCCCCTTCACCTCGCTCGTCGGAGCCAGGATGTAGAGGAGGTCCCCGGCCTCGATCCGGTCCGAGCCCTTGGGGATGGTGGTCTGCCCGTCCCGGACGATGGCCGCCGTCACGTAGCGGTATCCGGCGTACCGGACCCCGAGCTCCGCCAGCGTCCTGCCCGCGACCGGCGCGTCCTCCTTCACGACCAGCCCGGTGAGCTGGACCCGCCCGTCGGCGAACTGGGCCACGTCCGTCGCCGCCGCGCTCTGGAGGAGCTGGTAGGTCTCCCAAGCGCACTCCCGCTCGGGGTTGATCATCAGGTCGATCCCGAGCTGCTCGCGGCTGAGCACGCTGCCCCGGGTGTAGTACTCGGGGTTGCTGATCCGGGCGATGGTGTAGTCGACGTCCAGGCGGCTGGCGGCGAGGCAGCTGATCAGGTTCACCTCGTCGAGACTGGTCACGGCCAGCAGCATCCCGGCGCCGCGGACCCCCGCCCGCTCCAGTACGGGAAGCGACGCCCCGTTGCCGACGATCGTCATCACGTCCAGCTGCTGGGACGCGAAGTCCGCCCGCTCGGGGTCGGACTCGATGACGATGACGTCCTGGTTCTCCTGGGAGAGGCGCTCGGCGAGGTGGAAGCCCACTTCGCCCGCGCCGATGATGAGCACTTTCATGGGGTCCGAAGCTAGAGGCGGCGACGGGCGGGGTCAAAGCTCGGGCCGGGTCGTCGGCCTTCTGGGCGCGTGCTTCCGGCGCGGGCTCGAGAGACGCCCGGTGGGGCGGCGACCCCGGAGCGGGCGGAGCCGCTTCGAGAATGGAACTTGCGGCCCCCGAGAGGTGCATGCACGAGTAGGTGGAACGCGTGTGCTCGTCCACCGGGACGACGTCTCGAACCGCAACGGAGGACCCTCGAATGCTGACCCACGAGAAGCTCGTCGAGCTCTACCGGGAGCTCCGGGACGAGCGCGTGTTGAGCATCTACCTCGACGGCGACCAGCACGACCCTGCGGAGCGGAACAAGTGGAGGAAGCAGCTCGAGAGCATGGTCTCGGAGAGACACCGGGCCCTGGCCGAGGAGCCTCAGGAGGAGCGGCAGGCCTTCGAGGAGGCCCTGAGCCGCCTCGAGGAGAATCTGCGCAGCTACGACGCGTTCATCCCGTCCCGGGGCTGGGTGGGGTTCGCCACGGCGGACCAGGTGTGGTACGCCGAGGAGGTGCCGGTGCCGATGCCCGACCTGGTGCGGTGGGAGCCGGGCATCCGGGTGGCCCCCTACGTGCGCGGGCTCAAGCAGGAGCGGCCGGTAGTGCTGGTCTTGGCGGACAGCCAGAAGGCGAGGCTGTTCGAGTACCGGGACGGGCGGGTGCGGGAGGTCACGGACTTGCGGGCGGACACCTTCCTCGGTGACCTCTCGGACGTAGGGGTCCGGAAGCGCTCCGTGAACAACACGGGCGTCCGGGGCGAGACGTCCACGGACCAGGCACAGCGGATCCTCGAGGTCAGCTCGGAGCGGATGCTCAAGGAGCTCGTGAAGGTGGTCGTCGAGCGGGTGGGCGACCACGGCTTCCTCGTGATCGGAGGTACGCCGGAGACCGTCAAGCACGCCTCCGACGCCGTGCCCCGCTCCATGGGCGAGCGCGTGCTGGAGCGCCCCTCGCTGTACCTGGGCATGTCGGACGCGGAGGTGAAGTCGGCCGCCGAAGAGGCGGCCTCGGAGCTCACCCAGCGGCGTCAGGAGGAGATCCTGGCGAGCGTCATCGACCAGGCGCGCTCCGGCGGCCGTGCCTGCCTGGGCCGCGACGACGTCGAACGTGCGCTCCGGGAGATGAGGGTGGAGACCCTCCTCCTCTCCCGGGGCTTCATCCAGGACGACCCCGACTTCGCCGACCACTGCGTGGGTGCCGCCTTCGTCCAGGACGCGGGCGTCGAGGAGCTCGGAGGGGCCGGGGCGGCCAGGCTGGACGAGGAGGGTGGAGGCATCGGGGCGCGGCTGCGCTTCCGCATCCGCCACGACGGGGCGGGGGAGAGCGGCGAGTCGGCGGCGTAGGAGAGGTCCGGGCCGGGAGTCGGGGTCCGTGACGCCCTGGCGGCGTGGCCGTCCGGTGGTGGACCGGGTCGGAGTGCGCGGGTGCGACAGGGTGGACGGCCGCGTGCGCCCCGCCCAGATTCCCCGGGGTACGGGCCCGTAGCTCAGGTGGTCAGAGCACTCGACTCATAATCGAAGGGTCGCAGGTTCGAGTCCTGCCGGGCCCACTGGGGTAAAGGCAAGGCCCCCAACGGTTTGCGCCGTTGGGGGGCTTCTTCTTGTCCGGCCGGTGGTGACCCTGGCCGAGGTCTTGACCCCAGACCCGGCCGGGCTCAAGTAGGGAGTTGCACCCCGGCGTCAGAACGTCACGGAGTCGTACCTGGCCAGCAGGGCCTGGAATCTAGGATGGTCATGAAGGGGTCGAAAGTAGGGTGAGAGCCGAATGCGATGGGGTGAGCCGCGCGCGTTGGGCACCGACAGGACGAACTCGATGTGATCGAGCGCACGCTCCGCCTCTCCCGCCATCGAGTAGGCACAGGCGAGCCAGTATCGCAAGTAGGGGTTGGTCAGCGCGTCCCGCGAAT
>JASFUL010000196.1:0-9196 GCA_050050315.1 Gemmatimonadota bacterium | reverse complement strand
CAGGAGGGCCATGAGGGCGGTCATCCACACCAGGTGTCTGAGCGCCGCGGAGCGGTCCCGGAGGAGGAGCGCCACCGTGCCGGCAAAGGCCAGGATCACGGTCCCCTTGAGCGTCCAGGCGGCGACTCCCATCCCCAGCAATCGGATCGGATCGGCGAGCGCTCCGAGCACTCCCTGCATCATCTGCCACACCGTCGTCGTCATCTTCCCCTCGTCTCCTCTTCGGTCAGTCCGGAACGCCGCCGGGGTCACCGACCCTGGCGGCGCGCCTCCTCGATCAGGTCCGACAGTCGATCGAGCTCCCCGGCGGTGAGGTCACGGGCTCCGAGATCGAGGAGCGCCGCCACCGCCTTCTCGGTCGAGTCGTCGAAGAACGTTCGAACGATCCTGCGGAGCGCGGACTCGGAGGCCCGCTCCCGCGGAGTCGTCGGAAGGTAGACGTAGCGCGGGCCGTCCTGCTCGTGCTCGAGGTGCCCCTTCTCCTCCAGGACCCGGAGCAGGGCCCGGACCGTCGAATAGCTGGGTGGGTCGGGCAACCCCTGCCGTACCTCGGCGGCGGTGGCCCGGCCCCGCTCGTACACCACGTCCATGATCTGCCGCTCTCGGCGGCTCAGCTCGTGACTCGGTGGAACGTCCACGCCTCGCTTCCATCCATCGACGGATGCTAATTTTACTGCATGGTGCTATAAATGCAGCATCCCTCACGGGCTGTCAACCGTCACGCACTTGGCGTCACCCGCCGCCGTTCCCTCCGTGACGTCCGGTTCGCGGCGCAGACGAAGGGAAGGGGACGGGGTCTCCTGGACCGGTGGGGCGACTCGGCGCCAGGTTCATGGGGACGCCCGGGGCCGGGCACCGACGGTCCGGGGGATGGAGTCGAGGGGCCGAGGGGGTCGTGGCCGCACGGGAGAGCGGTACGGGCACTGGGGGACGGGGCTGTCACCCGGCGGTCCCGCCGAACCTCCCAAGAAGGGATTGGTCCGCCGGGATGGCTTGGGCTGGAACCGGTCCCTTCACACGGGACAGCGGTCCGTTCCGGGATGAGCTCGCCCTCGGCGCGGCGGAAGCGCCCGCGAGCTCGTTCAGGGTGGGATCTCTGGATGGCAGGCCCACCGGGCGACCCCGTCGATGCCAATAATGGGACGCCGACGTACGGTCCCGTATACGCGATCTGACGTAGCGGCCCACGGAGATTACGTATCGGCGGCCGGGGTCTACGGATCGGAGCCGTCGGGAGGGTCGATCGGGGGCAGCCTCCGGGCGATCCAGACCGTCCGATAGACGGCCGTGCCGAGGGTCCCGGCCGCGACCAGGGCGACCACCCCCAGGAGGAGGGTGCCCCCGTCCCACCCGAGCCAGGCGGTCACCGAGGGATCGAGGATCGCGCCGAACCCGACCGACAACAGCCGCTCCGCCCGCTGCATCACGCCCTGGCGGCAGAGGACGTCGACGCTCTCACCCCGGGCCCGGGCGTAGCTCACGAGGAGGGAGAAGCCGAGGGCGGCGGCCACCAGGGCGACCGCCCCGGCGGACTCACGGAAGTACACGGCCAGCCCGATGAAAGCCCCCACCTCGGCGAAGCGATCGAGGGTCGAGTCGAGGAAGGCGCCGCGCCGGGACGCGACGCCCCTGGCCCGAGCGACGCGCCCGTCCAGGATGTCGGCGACGCCCCCGAGGAGCACGCCCCACCCTCCCACCACCAGGGAGCCGGTGGCGAAGAACGCGCCGGCCACGAAACCCAGCGTGGCCCCGGCCAGGTTGAAGAACAGGGGCGTCAGGCGCAGGGCGAGGGAAAGACGCTCCACGGGGCGGATGAACCAGTAGAACCACTCCCGCACGAACGACCCGAGCACGAACGTGCCCCTCCGACCGGACTCCCTCCGGTACTCGGCCCGCGACCCGCTGGCGGCGTAGAAGGGCATGGTCGCGAGGGCGAAGGCGACCAACGCGGCGAACACCGCGAGATCGGTCCTCACGCGTCCTCCCCGTCGCCGGGGAACGCGTCGTCGCGTCCCGCGCCCGGGAGCGTCCGCACGATCCGGAAGAACTTCGGCCAGAGAAAGATCAGGGGGTACTTCCGTTCGCGCTCGGTGAGCTCCACCCGGTGTCCCGCCCTCCGCTCCAGCTTACGCTGTATGTAGGGGAGCCAGCCCGAGAACGTGACGACGTACTTGAGCCACCGTCCCGTGGCCCTGACCTTCGAGCGCAGGAAGTAGAGCCGGTTGAGCAAGCGGTCGCCGGCGCCCGGCGGGGACGCGAGCCGGTAGCGGCCGTCACGCGCCCGCTCGAGCCTTCCTCTCCCCCTCTCCGTCTCGAGGACCTCCCCGTAGATCCCCACGAGGGCGTCGCGTTGGGCCTCGAAGACCTCGCTCACCCGATCGGAGCTCTCGGGCCGGATCTCGCCCCGGTAGCTCACCTCGAGCATCCGCCGGGCGAGCTCGGCGGGGGTGAACGAATCGTCGAGGTGGGGACCCGCCCATCGAAGCACGTCCTGGCGTCCCTCCGCCACCTGCGTCTCGAGCCATTGGCGCGTCCGCCGGTCCCGGGCCCACAGCACCCCCACGCGCTGCGCCATCCGGCCCTTCAGGAAGTGGTCCCGAGCCCGGCTCGAGAGGGCCTGCTCGAAGTGCTGACCGTTCAGGACGATGCACTTGGCGACCGGGTCACCGGTGAGGTCCGGTGCGAACGCGATGACGTTCGGCGGCAGGATCCGGGACAGCCAGGCGAGCAGCTTGGGCGAGCGAGGGTGGTGCCCCGCTTCCACCAGGTGACGGTAGAAGGGGGTGTACGCGTCGACCACCACCACGAGGTCGTAGGCGCTGTGAGCATCCGGGCTGGTGTTCGTGAGCCTGGATCCGAACAGGAGGATGCCCGACACGTGGCCCGCCGTGGCCTCCCGAAGCGCCCGAGCCAGCTCCAGGGCGGTCGGGTCCCCACCGGCGGGCCCCATGCCGGGCCCCTCACCCTCCTCGGCCTCCGCTCCCCGGGGAGGGACGACCTCTCCGCTCACGAGGCGATCGACCCGCGCATCCCCGAGAGGGCCGACGTCATGTGCGACCGCATCTCTGCGACGAAGTCGTCGACGGGCTCGCCGGGCGCGGGAGAAGGAAAGGGTCCCAGACAGGTCACGTTCCCCTGGATGGAAGAGACGGACGCCAGGAATTCGTCGAGGCGCGCCGCCTGCCAGAAGCCGTCGGCCACGAGAAGGTACACGTCCCAGGACCTCGCTCCCAGGATCCGGCCCAGGCCCCCGCGCTTGAAGCGACCGATCTCCCCATCGCGTGTTCGGGTCCCCTCCGGGTAGATGGCCAGGGGCACCTGCGAGGTCCGGGCGGCCTCTTCGATCCCGAGCAGGTGATCTCTGGCGGTTGCTCGCGGATCGACCACCGGGTATTGATACAATCGTACCATGTGCGAGATTAACGGTTTCCCGCTGGCATAACGCGCCCTCGTCACGATTCTGGGGTAGAGATCGTCGAGGGAGGCAACCAGGAGGGGGATGTCCAGAAGCGACTGGTGATTCATCAAGACCAGCACCCCGGGACGCCCGGGGATCTCGGGTAGCGGCGCGATCCTTGCGCCGCCCACGAGGCGCACGATCCCGAGCACGAGATGGGCGATTCGCCGTTGCCAGGTGCCCAGCACCCTGTCCCGCCGTCCCGGCATCAGCTTGACGAGGGCGGTGAGGACGGTCCTTTGTGTCAGGTCCAGGAAGACGAGAACCATCCCGACCAGGCCCACGGTGAGGTACCCACGCAGCTTCAACGACTCGCCTCCGACAGATGAGCGGTTCCGGGCTCCTGGCGGCACCCCGTGCCCGTGGAGGGTCGCCCCGGTGAACAGGATAGGCTAATGGCAGATCTCGACAAGCATCAAGGCGAAGACGGACCCCCGGAGAGGTCCGAAGGCACCGTCGGTACGGCCACGGGCGAGAGCCGGGTCGGGTCGCGGACGTCCACCAACCGCATCACGGACGTGGACCGCGACAGCGTGCCGAGCGCCCGCATGGACCCGATGGACTACGACTACACCAACTTCTACTTCGGCACCGGCGACGACCCGTTCGCCTTGCTGGGACCGTTCGAGGAGTGGTGGGAGAAGGTCCGTCCCCGGGGCTACTACCAGTACGAGCTACCCATCCACACGGCGCCGTCGACGCGCGTCGACGTGGAGGACACGAAGACCCACGAGATCCGTCGGGGTCTGATCAACTTCGCCTCGTACAACTACCTCGGCCTCTCCTACCGGCCCGAGGTGAAGGAAGCCATCAAGGAGGCCGTCGACGCCTTCGGCGGCGGCTCCAGCGGGTCGCCCATCCTCAGCGGCACGACGGCGCTCCACCGGAAGCTGTCCGAGGGGATCGCGCGCTTCAAGGCGAAGGAGGCGTCGCTGATCTTCCCCACCGGCTACAGCGCCAACGTGGGAGTCATCGCCGGCCTCATGCGCTCGGGCGACCTCATCGTCGCGGACCAGTACTCCCACGCGTCGATCATCGACGGGATGATCCTGTCCAAGGCGAAGAGCAAGTTCTTCCGTCACAACAATCCGGAAGACCTCGACCGGAAGCTCGAGGGCTTCGAGGGCAAGAAGCTCGTCATCGTGGAGGGGGTCTACTCCATGGACGGCGATGTGGCGCCCCTCCCCGAGATCGTGGAGGTGTCCCGCAGGCACGGCGCCCGAATCCTGATCGACGAGGCCCACTCGACGTTCATCTTCGGCAAGAACGGCCGGGGCGTGGCCGAGCACTTCGGCCTGGACGACGAGGTCGACATCCACATCGGCACCTTCTCCAAGAGCCTCGGAGGCCAGGGCGGCTTCGTCGCCGGACCGCAGGCGCTGATCGACTACCTGCGGGGCTTCAGCCGGTCGAGGTTCTTCTCGTGCGCCCTCGCCCCGACGGTGACCGCCGGACTCATCCGCGCCCTGGAGCTGGCGGCGACCGAGCCCGAGCTGCGTGCCCGGCTGTGGGACAACGTGGACTTCATGCAGAAGCGGCTGAGGGACGCCGGGGTCGACGTGGGCGACTCGGAGTCGCAGGTGATTCCGATCATGATCCGCAACGACTCCCGCGTCTTCGAGATCGGCGAGGAGCTCCTGCGGGAAGGCGTGTTCATCAACCCGGTGAAGTATCCCGCGGTCGGCAAGCACAAGTCGCGTTTCCGCATGTCCATCTCCGCCGCCCACACGAAGGACGAGCTCGAAGAGGGCGCGGACATCATCGTGCGTGTGCTCCAGCGGGCCGGGATCCTCGGCTGAGATCGCCGGACCGACGAACCCCCCGTTGCGGCCTCGTGGGGCGGCGCGGGTCCCGGAACGCGGACCCGGCCGCGCGGTATGTCCGGAGTCGCCGGCGGCCGTAGCCCCGGGCTCCCGCGCCCGCCGGGCCGGCGCCCACCGTATCTCCCACATCGAGACTCGTCCGCCATGGTCCTGACCCGGTACGGCTTCCAGAACTGCATCGGCGCGTTCTTCGAGATGAGCACGAGCGACGCGCGGGCCATCCTCCCGGCCCACCTGGAGCCGATGGAGAAGCAGCACACCCGGAGCGTCCTCGCGGTGCTGGCCTTCCAGTTCACCGAGAGCGAGGTGGGGGCCTACGACGAGCTCGTCCTGGCCATCATCACTCCCCCCCTCGTGGAACCCGGAAAGCCGCTGCCGAAGGCCGCCTTCTACCCGTTCGCGGTGGCCACCAGCACCCGGGCCGCCCGGGAGCACGCCATCGAGCGGTGGCACCTCCCGCACCACATGGCCGATCTCGACTTCGAGTTCGAGGGAAGCGACGATTCGCGCACGGTGCGGGTGAGGGAGGGCGACACGCCGGTGCTCGACATGACCGTGACCAGCCACGAGCACCACGAGCAGACCAACCCGTACCACGCCTTCACGGTGGACGACGAGAGCGGGACGCGGTACAAGGTGAACATCTTCATGCAGGGCCCCCACTCCGAGCACGAGTTCGAGGAGGGTTCGCTCACCCTCCACGAGCACCCCGTCACGTCCGGGCTCACCCTCGACGACGTGGAGACCATCCCCTTCCGGGAGGAGTGGTACAGGGCCGGGCTCCAGACCTTCGAGGAGCTGGAGGAGATCTGACGGAGGGGGGCGAGGGACGCCCGGAGGACCAGGGGAGCGGACGGCCCTCCCCGGGCCGCGTGTTCGCGATCTTCAACCCCGCCGCGGGGCGGGGCCGCGGCGCTCGCCTCATCGAGACCTACCTCCCCCTCCTGACCGACCGCCTTCCCGACCTTCGCCACGCCGTGACGTCCCAGCCCGGGAACGAGCGTGAGCTGGCCGACCAGGCCATCGCCGACGGGTACGACACCGTGGTCGCCATGGGCGGCGACGGGACCTTGAGCCACGTCGCCGACCGCCTCGCGGCGGCCGAGCGCGACGTCCGCTTCGGGGTGCTCCCCGCGGGCACGGGCAACGACCTCTGTCGCAACCTCGGCATCGATCACAGGGATCCGGCCGGGGCGGTGCAGCGGCTCGTCGCGGGGCGCTCCCGGCGCATCGACGTGGGACGCATCCACACGGCGAGCCGCCCCGACGCCCGGCCGGACCTGGAGCCTCGCCCCCGCCACTTCCTGAACGTGGTGGGCTTCGGCTTCGACATCGCCGTGATCGATGCCGCCGAGAGCGCCCGGTTCCTGCGCGGGGAGATCCTGTACAAGGTCACCGCGCTCCAGCAGCTCTTCCGGTTCCCGGGCTTCGAGGCCGCGCTGCGGAACGGAAGCGAGGTGCTGCACGACGGGGAGACGTTGATGCTCACCGTCTCGAACGGACGCTACTTCGGAGGCGGCTTCCCCATCGCCCCGGACGCCAGCCTCTCGGACGGCGCCCTCCACGCCTGCCGGATCGCGGACGCCGGACCGCTGGAGCGGGCGGTGCTCTTCAACAAGGCGGAACGCGGCCGACACCTGACCTCCGCCCGGGTGCGGATCCACGCCGCCTCGGGGTTCCAGCTCGAATTCCCGGCCCCCCCGCGCTTCGAGGCCGACGGCGACGTCTTCGTCTCGTCCGCGTCCACGGTCGAGCTGGAGGTGCTCCCGAACAGGTTGCCCGTCCTGGTAGGATAGGTCGGCGCGAGCGCCGACGCCTCCCCTTCCCGAGACCGGCCGGCACGCTCCGCCGGGGGGCAGGGGCACGCCGCGCCTCCGATGAGGTGAGCTCGGCCGGACCCTCGATGGTGTCGGGGCGGCGGGTCACCGGGTAGCTTACGGTGCATCCACCATGACATCCTCGTCGCCGCATTCCATCGGTCGAGCCAGCGAAGCGCTCCCGCCCCGACTTCCTCTCGTGGGGCGGGACGGGGAGCTGCGCGCGCTCCTCGAGCTGCTCGAGGACGGAGACGCCCGGCCCCTGACCGTCGTGACCGGTGAGGGGGGAGTCGGGAAGTCCCGGCTCGTCGAGACGGTGGCTGAACGGGCCCGGGCCCGGGGCTGGTCGGTGGTCCACGGACGGGCCTTTCCGGTCGAGACGGGGGTGCCCTACGCGCTCTTCTCCGACGCCTTTCTCCCCCTCCTGCGAGCGATGGAGCAGGAGAGGCTGTCCCTGCTGTCCCGGGGGGGCGTGCGGGAGCTCGCCTATCTCTTCCCGGGCATGGCCGACGACCCCCCCGACGATCCGATCGGGTCCGACGGCGAGGAACTGCGTACGCGGATCCTCTGGAACTTCGCCGAGTTCCTGCGCGCCCTCTCCGAGAAGCGACCGCTCCTGGTGGCGCTCGAGGACCTCCAGTGGGCGGACCGCTCGTCGCTCCAGCTGCTCCACTTCCTGGTCCGCCAGGTACCGGAGCGCGGCCTCCGTTACGTGTGCAGCTACAACGAGAACGAGCGCCACCGGAACCCGGCCCTCGGCCGTGTGGAGCGGTCCCTGATGGCGCTGAGGCTCGCCCGGGTGGAGCGTCTCGAGCCGCTGAGCCACGCCGACACGGTGGAGCTGGTCCGGCAGGCGTTCGACGTGGACGCGGAGGTCGTGTCGGAGTTCTGCGCGCTGGTCTACGGATGGACACGGGGCAACCCCTTCTTTCTCGAGCAGTCGCTCAAGGCGCTGGTCGACGCCGGCAAGCTCCGCCGTCCCGACGGCACGTGGCTGGGATGGGAGGTCCGGGAGCTCGCGCTCCCCCGGTCGATCCGCGACTCGGTCCTCGAGCGGATGGGCCGTCTCTCCGACGACGCGGTGACGGTGGCCGAGGTCGCCGCGGTGGTGGGCACCCGGGCTCGCTTCCGCCTCCTGGAGACCATCGTGGAGCTGCCGGCGCAGCGCCTCCTGGCCGCGATCGAGGAGTTGTGCGATCGGCGGATCCTCACCGAGGAGACCGAGGACGGCGAGGTCGTCTGCGACTTCGTCCACCCCCTCGTGCGTGAAACCCTGTACAAGGGATTCGGCCTGGCCCGCAGGCGGTTCCTCCACGGGCGGGTCGCCGAGGCGATGGAAGCGCACTACGGGTCGCAGACGATGGAGCATGCCGACGAGCTGGCGTTCCACTTCGCCCGGGCCGATGCCCGCCACCTGGCGACCAAGGCGGTCCGGTACCTGGCCGCGGCCGGCCGTCGGGCGCTGGCGCGGCACGCCGACGGTGAGGCGGCCGACTACCTCCGGGCCGCGGTCGAGCGCCTCCGCACTCCGGGCTTCGAGCCCGGGGGGGACCCGCACATGGAGGAGAAGGCCCTCCTCACCGACCTGGCCCGGGCTCACCACCACCGGGGGGAGTACGACCAGGCGCGTCGGCGATGGGAGGAGGCGCTGGCCCTCGACCTCGAGCCGGACGAGCGGGCCCGGATCGAGCGCTACGGGGGGCTCGCGCGCTTCTGGAGCGGCGACCCCGAAGGCGCCCTGGAGGCCCTCGACCGGGCCGAGCGGGCGGCGCGCGAGGCCGACCTTCCCCGGACGGAGGCTCGCGTCCGGCTCTCCCGGGGCCTCTGTCTGCAGGAGACCGGACGGGCGCCCGAGGCCCGGGAGGAGATCCAGCGGGCCCTGGCCACGGCTTCGGAGCTGGGGGACCGCTCGCTGCTGGCCCGGGTCCACCGATCCCTCGCCCTCGTGAACATCTGGACGGGGCACCCGGCGGACGTCTACGAGCACGCCCGCCGGGCCCTCGAGTACGCCGAGGAGACGGACCACCCCCAGGTGGCCTTCTGGGCGCACTGGGCCGTCGCGGTGACCCGCGGCCTCGGCGGGGACACCGTCGGGATGG
>JASFUL010000195.1:0-9199 GCA_050050315.1 Gemmatimonadota bacterium | reverse complement strand
GGATCGGCCTGGGTCGTGGTCTCGTCGATCGTTCGCATGCGAGCCGGGTTCGGGAGAGGAATGACGTCGGTCAGCGGTTCCGGGAAGGTGTCGAGCGCCCGGGGAGCAGCAGCGGGCCCCAGACGCCGGGCCACAGCAGACTTCTGCCCGGACGAGCGTCACCGGTCACCCGCACGAGGGCGTCCATGGTCCCGGTCGCGCCCCCGAGCCGCCCGACGAACAGCTCACGCAGCGCCGGCGTCGAGACCACGAGCTCCACGAGGCGCTGTACCCGGCGGCCGGACGAGAATTCCCGGGCGAGGCGCCGGGAGTACGCGCGGGCCAGGTCCTCTGACACTCGACCCCGCCGCAGGCCGGTGTCAATGGCGTGGGCCGCCAGCTCGGCGGACCGGACCGCCCGGAAGATTCCCTGTCCGGTGAGAGGATCGTAGTATCCCGCCGCATCGCCCACCAGCACGACGCCGCCCCCGGCGGCCCGGGGGACCGGGAAGCGGAAGTTCCCGCTGCCCCAGGGTCCGGCGACCAGGGCCGGAGGCTGGTCCCAGTCCGGGATCCGGGCCCTCACGAGACCCAGGGCCCAGGCCGTCGGGTCCACCGCGACCCGTCGCCCGTGCGTCCCGGCGTCGACGACCACCGTGGCGTTCCAGCGGGACGGGCCGACGGGAGCCAGACCGACGGTGCCGTGCGGCCCGAGGACCAGGCGACCCCGGTCCTCCGGGGGACCGCTTCCCGCGAGGCGAAGGGTGAGGGAGAGCTTGCGCCGTCCGTCGGAACGGGGTCGGGCGCCCAGCGCCCGGGCGGTGACGGACCGGAGCCCGTCGGCGCCCACTACGATCCTCGCCCGCCGGATCGTCCCGTCGCCGGTGCGAAGCCAAGGTCGCCCTTCGCCCTCGGCGGGTCGCACGGTCTGGACCCGCACGCCCTCCTCGATGGCGACCCCACGCTCTCGCGCCACGCCGAGAAGAGCCGCGTCCAGGCGGCGACGGGAGACCGCCAGGCCCGGGCCGACCTCACGCCCGAACCGGCCCCGGGCCCGCCGCCCGCCGCTGGTCACGACGTCCCACCCGGTGATCCGTCGCGGTCCGAGGGCCCGCACGACGCCGAGCAGCCCCAACCGCTCCAGCGTCCGGACGCCCCCGGGGTTGATGCACTCCCCGCACGCCTTGGGCCGAGGGAAGACGGCCCGGTCGAGCAGGTGGACCTCCCAGCCGCGACGGGCCAGAAGGCCCGCGACCGTGCTCCCGGCCGGGCCGCCGCCCACCACGAGCACGTCCGGGCCCGTCATCCGCCGACCCTCGGGGCGCGTCCCTCCATCACCAGCCGGAACGGCACGTGCCACGCGACTCCCACGTCCGCGAGCCCGGCCTCCCGCCCGAGAGCGGCGAGCTCGTCCCGCGTGAAGGAGCGGCGCACGGAGAGCGGACCGTCGTGGCGGGTGAGCCGGTTGCCCCGCCAGACCGTGGCGGCGAGGAGCCGGGCTCCGAGGTAGTGGGGCACGCTCCGCTCGAGGTCGCTGACCAGGACCAGCCCGCGGCTGACCCGTCCCATTTCCGCGAGGACGGTCCGGGCCGCCGACCCATCGAAGTGATGGAGGGTGAGGGTGCAGACGGCCGCGTCGAAGGCGGCGTCCGCGAAGGGGAGCCGCAACGCGTCCCCCCGCACGAGGGCGGCGGTGGGCCGCGACGCGCCCCTCCCGGCGACCGTCTCCGGGGCCTCTTCGCGCCGGCGCGCCGCGACCCGGAGCACGTCGGGATGGAGCTCGATCCCGACGCCGGTCCACCCCGGACCACCGACCCGTCGGGCCCACCCCACCAGCCGCCGCAGCACCGTTCCGTCGCCCGTGCCGACGTCGAGGAGTGAGCCCCGGGGCCGGCCCCGTACCCGGGGGCTCAGGTGGCGGCGGACGGCCCGAGCGCCGCCGAGCCATCGGTCCACGGCCGCTACCTGCTCCAGGGAGCGCGCCAGCTCGCCGGGGTCCTGGTCCGGGGCGTCGATGCGTTCCTCCCGGTGGATCCGCCGCATCGTCCAGGGGCCGGCCCCGTTCCCGCCGCTCACTCGGCGGGCTCCACGTGGACCACCACCTCTCTCGCGTGGATCTCCCGCATCACCCGCTCTTCCACCGTGTCGGCGATGGCGTGGGAGCTCAGGACATCGAGGTCCCGGTCGACCGAGATCGTGAGCTCCGCGAAGATCTCGCCCCGCCGGCCCCGGGAGCGGATGCCGTAGCAGCTCGCCACCCCCTCCGTGTCCTCGGCCACCCCCCGGATCCGCTCGGAGGAGACGGCCCGCTCGTCCACGAGAACGGGGACGGCTCCCCGGACGATCCGCCACCCGGTCCAGGCGACGATCGCGGCGACCACCAGCGTGATGAGGGGGTCCACCACCGGGTGACCGAGCCGGACGACGCCCAGCCCGGCGAGGACGGCGAGGGTCGTGTACACGTCCGAGCGGGTGTGGGCGGCGTCCGCCAGCAGGATGTCGGAGTTCAGGGCGCGGCCACGACCGGCCTCGTAGCGCGAGACGAGCAGCCCCACGGCCGCCGAGACGGCCATGATGCCCAGGGCGAGGGGGGTGGCCTCCACGTGCGCGCTCCGTAAGCCGAGGAGCCGCAGGACGGAGTGCTGGACGAGCTCGAAGACGGTGATGGACAGGAATCCGACCAGCGCGAGGGCGCCGAGGGTCTCGAACTTGTGGTGCCCGTAGGGGTGGTCCTCGTCGGGCTCTCGACCGGCCACCCTGGCGATCCAGAGGGCGAAGACGTTGTTGCTCGCGTCGAGGGAGCTGTGGACCGCCTCGGCCACGACGCTCAGGGCGTTCGCCGACGCGAAGGCGACGACCTTCATCGCCACCACGAGCAGGTTGAGGAGGAGCACGCGGAAGAGGACGGACCGCACCTCACGGCTCCTCCGTGCCGGGCCGAGGGGGGGGACGGCCTCGATCACCCGTGCGGTCGCTCCTGCTGGATGAGGTCCGGGCCGACCCTCACCCGACGACTGCGGAGGAGCTGGAGGTCCTCGAAGCTGCCGGCGAGCCCCGTGAGGTCGAAGAGCGAGATCCGGAGAACCGCGTCGCGGAAGCCGGCCCCCGGCTCGAACGGCCAGGCGATGTCCACCCGGGCGACGCCCCGGGTTCCGGCGGGGAAGCCTATGCGGAGGCCCCCGCCGACGGAGGCCTTCCACCCCGAGTTCCTGCCGAAGGGTACGTCGCCCCCCCACATGCGCCCCGCGTCGGCGAAGAAGGTGAGCCCGAAGTCGAAGAGGTCCGGGAAGGGCCACGCCAGGTAGAGCCGGTCCTCCACGCTCAGCACGACCCGTCGCGCGCCGGGGTGGTTCTCGCGGTGGTAGCCGCGCAGGCCCTCCGGGCCCCCCAGGGTGAGCTGGAACGGCAGGGTCATGTTCCACCCTCCCGCCCCCTCCAGGCGCGCGAAGAGGGTGTGGTCGGGGAGGGCCGAGGGCTGCCAGTAGAGGAGGGCGTCCAACTCCGAGATGACGTCGCGCCATCCCTGGACCTCCTCGCTTCCCGAGAAGACCCGGCGTGCCTCCACCGATGCCGCGAAGTTCACCGTCACCTGGTCGGGGGCCAGACCCCCGAAGAGCCGCAACCGGGTGTAGAGGTCCTCCGGCTGGTCCTCGCCGGGTGGGAAGGCCCCGATGGACCGTCCGACCGTGAGGGCGACGTCGGTGCCCACCTCCACGTCCTGGATCCCGCGCAGGGCGTCGAGGCCCTGGCGCTGGACGAAGCGGACGTTGCGCTGCCCGAAGAGGAGGTTGAGCCGCGTGGAGCCGGTGTGGGCCGTCTGGGACCGGACGAGCTCGGCCACCCCGGGCGGCGCGGCCGTCCGGTCGGCGAACCCGTCCCGGGTGACCTCGAGGCCCTCCGGGTAGGCCTGGAACTCCATCGTCTCGTGGCTGAAGCCCAGACCGAGGATCGTGAGGTTGCCGGGACGTCCCAGACGCCCCGCGACGGTCACCTCCAGGCGGCGCTGGTCCAGGGGCAGGAGGACGTGCTCGAAGTCCGGCTCCCCCGCCACCGAGTAGGGAAACAGCTCGTCCCTGAGGGCGACGACCTGGCGGAAGCCCAGTCGCCCGACCTCGCCGACGAAGGGATAGAAGAGCTCTTCCCGGAAGAACTCTCCGGTCCGGGTGCGCCCGCCCTCGAGAGCCACGTCGAGCCGCGTGCCGAAGATCCGGGGCGTGAAGAAGCGGGCCCCGACATCCTTCTCCTCGTCGATCTGTCGGAAGAACAGGCCCAGGAGGTGCCCCTGTCCCAGGAGGTTCTCCTCCGTCGCCGAGATGCCCCTGAACTGGACGCCCTCCTCCAGGTTCACGTTCAGGTTGAGCTTCGTGGTCCACTCGTCCTTGGTGTCGACCACCACGTGCCACGAGCCGTCGGGCTGCTGCAGGCCGAACACGTCGACGCGCGCGACGAAGGTGTAGGCTCGCAGGAGCCGCTCGGACTCCTCGAGGAGGAGGGGGTCGTAGCAGTCCCCCTCCCGGATGACGAGCTCGTCGCGGATGAACGCCTCGTCGGTCGTCATGTGGATCGAGTTCGCCAGCTCGTAGGCCCAGCGGAAGCGCGTCCCGTCGCGGATCTCGTCGGTGTCGAACACCGAGTGGTTGTCGACGAAGATGAAGGAGATCCGTCCGCCCGGGCACTCCTGCGCCCGCGCCTCCGCCCCCCCGACGAGGAGGAGGTTCGTGGCAACCGCCAGCGTGGCGAAGAGACGTGTCGGCCGGGTCATGAGGTCGTCGATTTCCGCGTGTCCTCCGCGGATGGCCCGCGGGCGAGGGTGGGGCAAGCAGGTCCTACGCCGCCCGCCTCCCGTTGGGTCCCGCCGGGCCCGGGGCTCCGCCGTGCCGGGCACCCCGGCTCGGGGATTCCGGCACGTGCCGGCCCTACCGTCCGTCGGACTCTTGACCCCGTCCCTCCCGGGGATTGTCTTTCGAGTCTCGGCTTCGACTCCACACCCGCAGCGGCCGCGACCCGTCCCGGAGGTCCGACATGGAAGACGTCAAGAAGGCAGCACTCGAATACCACAGCGAAGGGCGTCCGGGAAAGGTGCAGGTCGTGCCGACCAAGCCCGTCGCCACCCAGCGGGATCTGTCCCTGGCGTACAGCCCGGGAGTGGCCGAGCCGTGCCGGCGCATCCACGCCGATCCCCTCGACGTCTTCAAGTACACCGCCCGGGGCAACCTCGTCGCGGTCGTGTCGAACGGGACGGCGGTGCTCGGCCTCGGCGACATCGGCCCACTGGCGTCCAAGCCCGTCATGGAGGGGAAGGGTGTGCTGTTCAAGCGGTTCGCCGGAATCGACGTCTTCGACATCGAGATCGACGCGCCCGACGCCGCCGACGTGATCCGCTTCTGCGAGATGCTCGAGCCCACCGTAGGCGGCATCAACCTCGAGGACATCCACGCCCCCGACTGCTTCCACATCGAGGAGACGCTCAAGCGGGAGCTCGACATCCCGGTCTTCCACGACGATCAGCACGGAACCGCCATCATCGGCGGAGCGGCCCTCATCAACGCGTTGGAGGTCATCGGCAAGGACATCGCCGAGGTGCGGGTGGTCTTCAGCGGCGCGGGCGCCAGCGCCATCGCCACGGCCAGGCACCTCCTCCGTCTCGGAGCGACCCGCGAGAACATCGCGTTCGTCGATTCGAAGGGAGTCATCTACCAGGGCCGCACGGAGGGCATGAACGAGTTCAAGGAGAAGTTCGCGGTCGAGACCGAGGATCGCACCCTCGCCGACGCGATGGAGGGCGCGGACGTCTTCATCGGCCTCTCGGTGGCGGGTCTGGTGACGAAGGAGATGGTCGCGTCCATGGCGCGGGATCCCGTGATCTTCGCCCTGGCCAACCCCGACCCCGAGATCACGCCCGAGGACGTGGCGGAGGTCCGGGACGACGCCATCATGGCCACGGGCCGGTCGGACTACCCGAACCAGGTGAACAACGTGCTGGGCTTCCCCTTCATCTTCCGGGGCGCCCTGGACGTCCGGGCCACCGGCATCAACGAGGCGATGATGCTGGCCGCCACCCGAGCACTGGCCGAGCTGGCCCGCACCGACGTGCCCGAGGCGGTGCTCAGCGCCTACGGCGGTGAACGGATCGACTTCGGGAGGAAGTACCTGATCCCCAAGCCGTTCGACTACCGGGTCCTCTTCTTCGTGGCCCCGGCCGTGGCGAAGGCGGCCATGGATTCCGGGGTCGCCCGGGAGACGGTGGACCTGGACGAGTACCGGGACCGTTTGCGGGCCAGCCTGGGGCCGGGCCGCGAGGTCATGCGCTGGATGACCAATCGGGCCCGCCGGGATCCCAAGCGGGTGGTCCTCTCCGAGGGGCACAACGAGAAGGTCATCCGGGTGGCGGCGCAGATGGTCGAGGAGGGCGTGGCCCGCCCGGTCCTGATCGGCCGTCCGGAGCGGGTGCGGGAGAAGGCCCGGGGCCTGGGCGTGAGCCTCGAAGGCGTGGAGGTCGTTTACGCCGCCGAGGAGGAGGCGACGCGCGAGCGCTACGCGGAGGACCTGTACCGGCGGCGCCTCCGCAGGGGGCTGACCCGTTCGGAGGCCCGGGCGAATCTGTACAAGCCCATCTACTTCGCGTCGGCGATGGTCCGGGCCGGCGACGCGGACGCGCTGGTGGCGGGGATCGAGTCGAACTACCCCGAGATCATCCGGCCGGCCCTCCAGGTCGTCGGCGTCGCGGAGGGCGTGAACCGGGTGGCGGGGCTGTACATGGTCGCGCTGCCGAATCGCGAGCTCATCTTCCTGGCCGACGCGACCGTCAACATCGATCCGGACGCCGATACCCTCGCCGACATCGCCATCCTGGCGTCCCGCTGGGTGCAGGAGCTCGGACTGACCCCCCGGATCGCCATGCTCTCCTACTCGAACTTCGGCTCGGCGCGCCATCCGTCGTCGGAGAAGGTGGGGCGGGCCGTGCGGATCGTCCGGGAGCGCGACCCGGAGTTGGAGATCGACGGGGAGATGCAGGCCGACACCGCCGTGGATCCGGTGAAGCTGCGGGAGGTCTACGCCTTCTCGAACCTGAAGCAGCCGGCCAACGTCCTGGTCTTCCCGAACCTCGGCGCCGCGAACACCACCTACAAGCTGCTGGACAAGCTCGGGGGGGCGGAGATCATCGGTCCGGTCCTGCTCGGCATGGATCGGCCCGTCCACGTGCTGCAGCGGGGGAGCACCACCCAGGACGTGCTGAATCTGGCCACGATCGCCAGCGTCGACGCCCAGGTCCGGAGCCCCCTCCCGTGAACCTTCCATCGACCGCGGGATCCGGATGAACGTCTCCTCCTCACTGGCGTAGCAGGCGAATGAAGCGGACGCCTTCGGACGGAGCCGAAGGCCACCGGTCGGGTCGGAGCGGCGCTGCCGCCCGCCGGGCCTCCCGTTGGACCCGACGGTCGCGGACCAAAGTCGAGCAAAGGAAGAGGCCGATATGAGCACCCAGATCAAGGAGCCCGTCGCCCCGGCCGTGGCCGGACAGCCGAACGACCACGGGCTCGACAAGCACGGGCTCTCGCCCCGACGGCAGGTCCACTGGAACCTGTCTCCCGCGCAGCTCTACGAGGAGGCCCTCGCGCGCGGGGAGGGGCGGCTGGCCCACGGCGGGGGCTTCGCGACCGTCACGGCCCCCCACACCGGTCGCTCCCCCAACGACAAGTTCACCGTCCGGGACGACGAGACGGAGAACACCGTCAACTGGGGTCCCGTGAACGTCGGAATGACGACCGAGCACTGGGACGCGATGAAGGCGGACGTCGTCGACTACCTGAACGAGCGCGAGCTGTTCGTGCGGGACGCCCGGGCGGGGGCGGACCCCGAGTACGGGATCAACGTCCGCCTGGTGACGACGCACGCGTGGAGCAGCCTCTTCGCGTACAACATGTTCCTCCGGCCCGACGACGACGAGCTGAGGACCATGGTGCCGGACTTCACCATCCTCCACGCTCCGGAGATGCAGGCCGACCCCGAGCGCCACGGCCTCCGGACGACCACGGGCGTGGTCATCAACTTCGCGGAGCGGACCGTCCTCATCGCGGGCACGCGGTACGCCGGCGAGATCAAGAAGTCCATCTTCACCGTCCTCAACTACCAGCTCACCGACCGGGGCGTGCTTCCCATGCACTGCTCCGCCAACATCGGCGACGAGCCCGAGGACGTGGCCCTCTTCTTCGGCCTCTCGGGAACCGGCAAGACCACGCTCTCGGCCGATCCCGAGCGCGGGCTCATCGGCGACGACGAGCACGGGTGGAGCGACCGGGGGGTCTTCAACTTCGAGGGCGGTTGCTACGCCAAGACCATCCGCCTCTCCCCCGAGGGCGAGCCCGAGATCTACCAGGCCACCCGGATGTTCGGGACGATCCTCGAGAACGTCATCCTGCACGACGCCGCCCGGACGATCGACTACGACGACGCCGAGATCACCGAGAACACCCGGGCGAGCTATCCGATCGAGCACATCCCGAACGCCGTCATCCCGGGCCGGGCGGGGCACCCCCGGAACGTCATGTTCCTGACCGCCGACGCGTTCGGCGTGCTGCCGCCCATCGCGAGGCTCACGCCCGCCCAGGCCATGTACCACTTCATCAGCGGCTACACGGCGAAGGTGGCGGGCACCGAGCGGGGCGTGACCGAGCCCAAGGCCACGTTCAGCGCCTGCTTCGGGGCGCCCTTCCTGCCGCGCCATCCCTCGGTCTACGCCGAGATGCTGGGCGAGAAGATCCGGGAGCACGGTGCCACGGTCTGGCTCGTGAACACGGGATGGACCGGGGGTCCGTACGGTACGGGGTCGCGCATGCGGCTCGGCCACACCCGGGCGATGGTCAAGGCCGCCCTGTCCGGTGAGCTGGCCGACGTCGAGACCGAAGTCGAGCCCGTGTTCGGGCTCCGGATCCCCAGGGAGGTCCCCGGCGTCCCCTCCGAAGTGCTCCGTCCCCGGGTCACGTGGAACGACCCCGCCGCGTACGACGCGAAGGCGGCCGAGCTGGCCGGGATGTTCCGGGAGAACTTCCGGAAGTACGAGGAGCACGTCCAGGACGAGATCCGGGAGGCCGGACCCGACCACGGGGAGTGAGCCCGGCCGGAGACTCCCCGCCGAGCCACGGAGAGCTGGTCCGGGTCTTCCTCCGGATCAGCCTCCTGGGGTTCGGGGGGCCCAACGCCCACCTGGCCCTGATGCTCG
>JASFUL010000194.1:0-9231 GCA_050050315.1 Gemmatimonadota bacterium | reverse complement strand
CCGACCCGTTCGAGCGTGGTCACCAGCGGTGCGCCGCCGACCCGTTCGAGCGTGGTCACCAGCGGTGCGCCGCCGACCCGTTCGAGCGTGGTCACCAGCGGTGCGCCGCCGACCCGTTCGAGCGTGGTCACCAGCAGCGCGCCGCCGACCCGTTCGAGCGTGGTTACCAGCAGCGCGCCGTCGACCCGTCGATCGTCGTCACCAGCAGCGCGCCTCCGAGGTGATCCGTCCCGTACCGCGTGGTGGCGTCGGGGCCGCGCAGAAGTCGCACGCTCGCCACGTCCTGGACGCGCATACCGCGCAGGTACGCCACTTCCCCGACCTGGACGCCGTCGACGTAGAGCACCGGTGCGTCCTTCCTGGGCGCCCGGGTCTCGAGGAAGCGAGGCCGACTGAGCCGGAGCGCCGTGAACAGATCGGACGCTCCGGTCGCGATCAGTTCCTCCGACGTCACCCGTTCCCGGTCGGCCCGGGCGGAACTGGGGCACCGAAGCGCGGAAGGCGAAGCACAGGCAACCAGGGCGAGCACGATGGCGAGCGTCAGGGGGATGACGAAACGTGACATGGGGGGCTCCTTCGGCATCTCCTGCGATTGTCGAGGTCCATGGCCGCTTCGGAGGGGGCCCGACGGAGCGGGGTCCGAGCTTCCGCCCCGCCGGGCTCTCCGATCGCGTCCCCTCCCCTCACTGGGCGACGACGGCGGCCTTCAACTGCGTCACCGCCGGCAGCAGGACCCGCTGGCGGACTTCCAGCCGGGTCGCCTGGGGCAGGAAGGGCGAGTAGGTGAGCAGCCAGGCGCGCGACAGGTGCCGGTTCATGGCATCGAGGTCACGCCGCTCGTTGGCTATCCAGGCCGCGCCCAGCAGGGCCTCGGCCTCCTTCTGGATGTGTCCGTACAGGCGGGCGTGGGCCGCCGACTGCTCCAGCGTCTTCTGGGCCTCGGCGTCGTGGCCGAGGACGTGGAGGATCTGAGCCGCCCGGTGGAGGGACCGGAAGACCTCCTCGTCGCCCAGGGGTCGGGACGCGGCCGACTGCCGGTACAGCCGGGCCGCCTCGAGCCATCCGGAGCGGTCGGGGGACGCCTCGTAGACCCGGGCTTCTTCCAGAAGCGCGGTGGCTCGTTCGAGGTCGTACGGGTTGGCGATCCGGGCCGAGACCTCGTCGTCGTCCGACTCCGAGGCCTGTTGGGCCGTCAGGTTGGACAGGCCCGGCCCGAGGACGAACAGAGCGGTGAGCGCGGCGCCCCCTACGGGGCGACGGCGCAACAGGGTCGATGTCGGGGTCCTCATGGGTGCCTCCTGAAGGGGTGATCGAGCTTGCGTGCACGTCCAGCCGGTCATGCCAGAAGCCTCCCGTCGCCCTCTCCCCGGATCGCCCGGACGAGGGCCTCGGTGGACGGGTCGGGGTCGAGGTCCAGGTCGTCCCTCAGGCGAGATCGGAAGCGGCGGTACGTCCACAGGGCCTCGGCGGACCGTCCGGAATCGGCGAGCAATCGCACGAGGTGACGGAGGACCGCCTCGTCGAACGGTGCCTGTCGGAGCGCCCAGCGGGCCCAGGCTACGGCCGTCTCCGTCTCGTCCGGGTCGCGCGCGGCGCGCAGCGAGAGATCCAACGCGGCCTGCCGCGCCAGATCCGAAAGGCGGCGGCGCTCGCGGTCCACCCAGTCGAGGAACTCGTGGAGGCCGTTGGGGAGGAAGCCCTCGAGGAGGGGACCCCCGTAGACGTCGAGGGCCAGCTCCAGCCGACCGAGGCCCAGCATCTGCTCGAAGGCCACCGCGTCGCACCAGAGCTTCTCGGGGTCCAGCCGCACGCCGCCCCCGCCGTGGCTCAGCACCACGTCCGGACCGAGAGCCTTCCTCAGGTGGCAGAGTCCCTGGGAGAGGAGGTTGCGTGCCCTCGCTTCGGGTCTCTCGGGCCAGAACACGCCCAGCACCTTCTCCCGCCGCAACGGTCCCTCCCGTCCCTCGAGGGCGAGGTAGTTCAGGAGCGCCAGCCGCTTGTCCTGGGAGATGCGGTCGAGAAGGCATCGTCCGCCGGACGTGAGGTTCATCGCGCCGAGGGCGTGGAGCTCCACCACGGGGGGTCCCCCGGAGCTGCCCCGGTGTGTGGATGTTGGCGTGGACATTGGACTTTCCGGCTCGAAGGAGCTGCGACGAGGAAGGCCTTCCTCGTCTGCCGGAAAGCTGACTCGAGGAGGTGTCCAGGGCGTCGCGTGACCGCGGGGTTCTGGGTCGCGCGAACGCGCGATTCGCAGGTGCCCGGGCCGGCCCCGTGTCCGGGAAGGGGACGCGGATCGGCCCCCAGGACATGCCGTGGAGGGTGGCCCGTCTCTATGTTCCAGCCGACGGATACATCTCGAGGCCGTTTCCACTGGCCGGCTTCCGTCGCCGGCCGGGAGGGACCGGAGCGACTCCGTGACCGAATCCCCCGAACCCCGGCTCGTCGACGGCTCCGCACCCGCGTCGCCCGACGACCTCTTCCGGCGCCTCGACGAGCTGGGGATCCCGGTCACCACCGTTCGCCACGCCCCCGTGTTCACCGTGGACGAGGCGAAGGCCGAGCGGGGCGCGATCCCCGGATGCCACACCAAGAACCTCTTCCTGCGGAACAAGAAGGGACGGATGTGGCTGGTGGTCTGTCAGCAGGACCGGGACGTAGACCTGCGGGCCCTGAGTCGGCGGCTGGGTGGGGGGCGGCTTTCGTTCGGGAGCGAGCGACGCCTGATGCGACGCCTGGGCGTGAGTCCGGGGGCGGTCAACCCGTTCGCGGTGATGAACGACGTGGAGGGCGCCGTGACGGTGCTGCTCGACCGGGAGATCCTGGAATCGGAGGTGCTGAACTTCCATCCCCTGGACAACGCCCTGACCACCTCGGTCCCTACCGAGGGCTTCCTCCGCTTTCTCGAGGCGGAAGGGCACCCGCCCGTGGAGGTCGATCTGCCCGGATAGACGGGCCGCCGCACGACCCCGTGCCCCGCGCGGTCGGATCCGCCCCGTAGCGTGGCCCGCTTCCTCTCGTGGCCAGCCCGGCTTCGGCCCCCGTCGAAACCGCCCCGCCCCGCCTCTCGTCAGGTCCTCAGCGACGTCCCCGAGGCGACTCCCCGAGCGGAGGTGGGCGGGTGGAAACGTTGGGCAGCGAGATCCGATTCGGCTTCCGGGCCCTGTTGAAGCAGCCGGGCTCGGCCCTCGTGTCCGTCCTGATCCTCGCGCTGGGGATCGGGCTCTCCACCTCGATGTTCTCCATCATCTACGGCGTGTACTTCCGGGGGCTCGAGGTGCCCGGGGCCGACCGCGTCGCGCTGGTCCACTGGCAGGACACGAGCGAGCCCGAGGACCAGGGGAGGCGGTCGGTGGCGAGCCAGGACTTCCGCGACCTGCGGGAGCGGCAGCGCTCCTTCGAGGGACTCGGGGCCTACTGGCAGGGGACGGTGAACGTCAGCGGGACGGAGGGTCCCGAGCGCTTCGACGGCGCGTTCGTCACCTCCAACGTCTTCGACCTGCTCGGCGTCGAGCCGGTGCTCGGCCGCACCTTCGTCGCCGGCGAGGACGCGCCGGGCGGCCCACCCACCGTCGTCCTCGGCTACCGCGTCTGGCGGGAGAGGTACGGCGGCGACCCCGGCGTGCTCGGCCGCACCGCGCGGGTCAACGGCGAGCAGGGGACCATCGTCGGCGTCATGCCCGACGGCTTCATGTGGCCGGCCGACGCCGAGCTGTGGGTCAGCATGGACGACGACCCGTCGGCGACCGAGCGCTGGCAGGGCCGCTTCTACTCGGTCTTCGGGCGTCTGGCGGACGGGGTGTCGTGGGAGCAGGCGGAGCTGGACGTCGCCCGCGTCGCGCGCGAGCTCGAGCAGGAGCACCCCGACACGAACGAAGGCATGGCGGCCGGGATCTGGACCTTCGTGGAATCGCAGACGGGCCCCGAGCTGACCGCCATCTTCGGGGCCATGATGGTGGCGGTCCTGTGCGTGCTCCTCGTGGCCTGCGCGAACGTCGCCAACCTCCTGCTGGCCCGGGCCGCCCTGCGGACCCGCGAGGCGGGGGTGCGCGTCGCCCTGGGGGCCAGCCGGCTCCGGGTCATGGCGCCCTTCTTCGCCGAGGCGTTCGTGCTGGCGGCGACCGGGGCCGCCCTCGGCACCGTCCTCGCGTACCAGGGGATCGAGCTGTTCGACGCGGCCACGTCGACCGCCACCACCGGCCGGCCCTACTTCATGACGTTCCACCTGGACCTGCCGGCGCTGGCCTTCGTGGTGGGGCTCACGCTCCTGACGACGCTGGCCGCGGGCGCCGCCCCCGCCCTCCAGGTGTCCCGCTCGAACGTGAACGAGGTCCTGAAGGACGAATCGCGGGGCTCGTCCAGCCTGCACCTCGGCCGGCTCAGCCGAGGCCTGGTGATCGCCGAGGTGGCGCTTTCGTGCGCGCTGCTGGTCGGGGCGGGGCTGATGACGCGGAGCATCGTCGGGCTCGCGAGCTACGAATACCCGTTCGACCCCGACGCCTTCCTCACGGCGCGCATCGGGCTGTTCGAGGCGGACTACCCGGAGCCGGCGGACCGCCAGGCCTTCTGGGAGGATCTGCTGCGCGGGCTGGACGCGCTCCCGGAGGTGGCCTCCGTCGGCCTCACCAACTCGCTCCCGGGGCTCGGCTCGGGCTCCGCGCTGGTGAGGATCGAGGGCGTCGAATACCCGGAGGAGCGCGACATCCCCCGTGCCCACGCGGCCGTCGTGTCGCCGGGCTTCTTCGAGCTGATGGAGGCACCCCTCGTCGAAGGAGAGGACTTCGGTCCCCAGCACACGGGCGACGCGGAGCCGGTGGCCATCGTGAACGAGTCGTTCGCGGCGCGCTTCTGGCCCGGCGAGTCCGCGCTGGGTCGGCGCATCCGCCTGGGCACGCAGGATACCGTGGCCTGGAAACGGGTCGTCGGCGTGGTGCCCGATCTCCAGATGGAGGGGCTCCAACCCGCCGGCTATCCGGGCTCGACGCCGGACGGGTTCTACCTCCCGCTGGCCCAGGGCGACTCCCGCTTCCTCAGCGTCGCCGTCCGGCCGCGGGCCGGCCGACCCACGGCCCTCACGGCGAGTCTCCGCTCGGAGGTGTTGAGGCTGGATCCGCACCTTCCGATCTACGACGTCGCGGTCCTGCGGGGCCGGCTGGACGAGAGCGGCTGGTTCTATGGCGTCTTCGGCACCGTCTTCATCGTCTTCGGGGCGGCCGCGCTCTTCATGGCGTCGATCGGCCTGTACGGCGTGCTCGCCTTCAGCGTGAGCCGGCGCGTCCAGGAGCTGGGCATCCGCATGGCGCTGGGGGCGGGGGTGCGCGACGTGACGAGGCTCGTCGTCAAGCAGGGGGCGGTCCAGACCGGGATCGGCCTCGCCATCGGGCTCGTGATGGCGTGGTTCATGTCCCGGGCGGTGGGGATCATCGCGTTCCGGGTGGACCCGAGAGACCCCGTCGTGTTCGGGGGCGTGGTGGCGGTGATCGTGCTGGTGTCGCTGCTGGCCAGCGTGGTGCCGGCCCGGCGCGCCACGTGCGTCGAGCCGGCGGTGGCTCTCAGGGGAGAATAGGCCGGCCCGCCGGGACCGCGGCGGGCTAGGAGACGCCCGCCGCCCGCTCCTCGACGCAGCCCGTCTCCTCCTCGGACTCGAGCTCGCGCAGGAGGCAGTTCACCGTCTGCTGGATGAGCGCCTCGACGGGCACGCCCTGCCGGCGCGCTTCCCGCTCGTAGGCGTCGAAGTGCTTGTCGCCGACCTCGGCCCAGACGCGGACCTTGCGCATCGTCTCCTCCTGGTTGACCTCCCCGGCCTCCGTCCCCCCCCCGCGGCGGCGGTCGCGCTCGGACGCGGGGCCGCCCCAGGCCCTCCTACGCGGGCACCGCCTTGTGTCCGTAGCAGAGGATCCCTCCCTCCCCTTCCCTCCGGACGAGCCGGAACTGGAGCGTCACCTCCATGCCCGGCCGGACCTCGTCGGGATCGCAGTCCACGACCTGCGTCATCAGACGGGCGCCCTCGGGGGTCTCCACGATGGCCATTGAGTAGGGCGCCTCCATGGCGAACGCGTCCGGGGCGACGTGGATCGTCGTGTTCGTGACGACGGTGCCCTTCGGCGTGAGGCGGAGCGTCTCGAGGTTGCGTCCGCGGCAGTCCGGACAGACGGTCCGCGGGGGATACGAGACGTGGCCGCAGTCGGTGCAGCGGGCGGCCTCGAGGCGGTAGCGGGAGGGGATCTCCCTCCAGTAGCGTGGGCTCGGCATGGTCAGACCCCCTGGAAGATGTGGACGACCGAGCTGGCGCCGGATCCGCCCATGTTCTGTGCCAGCCCGAGGCGGGCGCCCTCGACCTGGCGGTCCCCGGCCTCTCCGCGGAGCTGGTGGTAGATCTCGATGGCCTGGGCCACGCCGGTGGCCCCGACCGGGTGCCCCTTGGCCTTCAGCCCGCCGCTCGTGTTCACGGGGACGCAGCCGCCCAGGGCCGTGAAGCCGTCGCGGGCCGCGGCGCCGCCCTTTCCCCGCTCCACGAAGCCGAGGGCCTCGGTGCAGCAGATCTCCGCGATGCTGAAGCAGTCGTGGACCTCGGCCACCTGGATCTGGCGAGGCTCGACGCCGGCGGCGGTGTACGCCCGGCGCGCCGAGGCCTCGACGGCGTCCAGCGCCGAGGGGTCCTTGCGCTCGGCCAGCGCGAGGGACGAGGTGGCCATGCCGCTGGCCAGGATGCGGACGGGCCGGTCCGTGTACCGCTTCGCCTCGGAGAGGGGACAGAGGAGGACGGCCGCCGCGCCGTCGCTCACGGGCGAGCAGTGCAGCAGACGCAGAGGATCCGCCACCCGGCTCGAGCTCATGACGTCGTCCAGCGTCACCTCGTGGGGGAACTGGGCCTTGTCGTTCATGGCCCCGTGTCGATGGCTCTTGACCGCCACGTGCGCCAGGTCCTCCTCGGTGGTGCCGAAGGCCTCCATGTGCGCCCGTGCGATCATGGCGTACAGGCCCGGGAAGGTGACGCCGTAGTACACCTCCAGCTCCTGGTCCGACGCCGTGGCCAGGACTTCGGTCACGTCGGCGCCGTCGTTCATCTTCTCGACTCCGGTGGCGAGCACGAGGTCGCTCATCCCCGAAGCCACCTCCATGAAGGCCTGCCGGAGCGCCACGCCGCCGGACGCGCATGCCGACTCGACGTGGACCGCCGACACGCCCCGCATCCCCAGATGATCCGCCATGAGCGGACCGAGGTGCTCCTGCCCCACGAACTGTCCGCCCGACATGTTGCCCACGTAGATCGAGTCGACTCGATCGGCGCCGGCGTCCTCGAGCGCGCCCAGGGCCGCCTCCACGAAGAGGTCCCGCAGGCTCGACTCCCACAGCTCCCCGAACCGCGTCATGCCGGCTCCGACGATGGCCACGTCGCGCATGTCTCTGCTCCTCTCAGGTCGATCGACGTTCCTGCGGTCGCGGATCAGTGGTTGACGATGATCTTCTCGCGCATCTTCGCGTACTCGCCGTAGGTCAGGTACTGGCGAGGTCCGTCGAGCATCGAGCGCACCGTGGGCGCCCGGTCGCGCACCTCCGGCAGGCGTTCGGTGGCCCGGAGCACGAACGAGTCGCTCCCGGCCCCGGAGCCGAACGAGGTCACCAGGATCAGGTCGCCCGGGTCGGCCACGTCGAGGACGGCCGCGAGGCCCGTGGGCGACGAGCCCGAGTAGGTGTTCCCCATGGTGGGCACGAGCCAGCCGGTCTCGATCTGCTCCCGGGTGAAGCCGAGCTTGCGCCCCGCCCGGAGGGGGAACTTGCCGTTGGGCATGTGGAAGACGGCGTAACGGAAGTCCGCCGGCTCCATGCCCGCACGGTCCAGGATGCCCCGCGTGGCGGCCTGGACGTGCTTGAAGTACGCCGGCTCGCCGGTGAAGCGCCCGCCGTGACGGGGATAGAACTGACCTTCTCGTCGCCAGAAGTCCGGGGTGTCGGTGGTGTAGCTGTACGTCTCCAGAACCTCGGCCACGAGGTCGTCCTCCCCGAACACGAAGGCGGCCCCTCCGGCCGACGCCGAGAACTCCAGGGCGTCGTTCGGCGCTCCCTGGGACGTGTCGGCGCCGATGCCGAGGGCGTACGTGACCCTCCCGGCCTCGACGGTCGAGAGGGCCACGAACATGGACTCGGTGCCGGCCTTGCACGCGAACTCGAAGTCGGCGATGTGCACCTCCGGCCCCACGCCGAGCGCCTCGGCCACGACGGTCCCGCTGGGCTTGACGGCGTAGGGATGCGACTCCGAGCCGATGTAGAGCGCCCCGATGGCCGAGGGCTCGACACCGGCCCGGGCCAGCGCCGCCCGGCCGGCGGCCACGGAGATGGTGATGGTGTCCTCGTCGAGACCGGGCACCGACTTCTCCTTCAGGAGGAGCCCGCGCTCGATCGATCCGGGGTCCTTCCCCCACTGACGCGCGATCTCCTCGGTCCGGATGCGTTTACGTGGGATGTAGGCGCCGTATCCGACGATGCCCGCCATTGTCCGCTCCTTGCAGGTCGGCCTGGCGGCGTGCAAGGGAGTGCACGCGCCGCTGGGATGCGGTTCTTCGCCCGTGGGCTACCCCCGCCCGACGGGGATATTGGAAGATGCCGGCGGCCGATGCGCGGTGCCGTGGGGAGATTCCCGACGACGGATGTAGGGTAGCTCCCGGCCACTCCCGAGCGGGCGCGGCGTGTAGATTGTAAGCAGGTGTAGGGGCTCTCGGCGGCCCCGGCGGACGCGACCTTCGCACAGGTCGGACGGGACTCCGAAGGAGGGATGCTGTGTCCTCGACCCGCGGGCGGAGGAGGGGGTGCATCGTCGGCTGCGCTCTCCTCCTGGCCGGGCTGGCCCCCGGCCTCCTCGAGGCCCAGGACGCGTCGCGGTTCTTCCCCTCCCGATCCCTCCTGCCGGACCTGATGGCCGGACCGCGTGATCCCGTGGTCGCGATCCGGGCCCTCTACCTCACGAGCGACCCCACCGCCTACCGCGACGGGTTCGGCACCGAGGTCTCGCTCGCCGCCACCCTTCCCCTGGTTCGCCTCCGTGGCTCGTCGAGGGACGACGCCCTCGTGCTGGGGGTCGAGGCCGCCACCTTCGCGCGCTTCTCCCTCGAGGTGACCCAGCGAGAGCTCGTGAACACCGACTGGGTGTTCACGCTGCCCCTCGTCCAGCGATTCCGCGGCGGGTGGGTCCGGATGCGGTACTACCACACCAGCAGCCACCTCGGGGACGAGTAC
>JASFUL010000193.1:0-9259 GCA_050050315.1 Gemmatimonadota bacterium | reverse complement strand
CTCGAGCCCGGTCCCGTGGTGACGGTGGAGGGCGAGGTCGTCGGCGAGCACTCCGGGTACGCCGGCTTCACGGTGGGACAGCGGAAGGGACTGGGGGGTGGATTCGACGAGCCGATGTACGTCGTCGCCGTCCGGCCCGAGGACCGGGCCGTGGTGATCGGTCCCCGGCGTGCCCTCGGGAGCCGGTCCATCCGCGTGGGCGAGCTCAACTGGCTGGCCGATCCACCGGACCCGGGCACGCCGGTCGACGTCCAGGTCCGCTACCGCGCCCCCGCCGTGCGGGCGACGGTGACCGGCAGGGGCGCCCGGCGGCTCCGGCTGGAGCTGGACGCCCTCGTCCGGGCGGTCACTCCGGGCCAATCGGCGGTCATCTTCCGGGGCGAGCGCGTGCTCGGCGGGGGCCGGATCGAGCGCCCGCCCGTGGGCGAGCCCCTCAGCCGAGCACCCGAGCCTCGTCCAGCAGCCCGCTCAGCTCCGCGTCCGAGCGCCCGCTGACGAGCTCCTCCGCGTCCGACTTGTCGCCGTCCAGGGTGACGGCCCGAGCCCGGACGCCGGGGTCCGAGAGACAGCGGAAGACGACCCGGGCCCGATGGGGAAACCCGTACTCCCCCGTCGTGGCGTAGGCCTCCCACCGGCGGAGCTCACCGTCGAGGATCGTCCTGGCCATGCGGTCCTCCCGATTCGGTCGTTCGCTGTCAGTGCTTCAGCCCGCTCGCCTCCGAGAACTGCTCCATCAGCTGCTGCTGCTCGTCGGAGAGCTTCTCGGGGACCTCGATCTTCACCTCCACGTACTGGTCCCCCACCCGACCCGCCTTCTCCACCCCCTGGCCCCGCACGCGGAAGCGGGTCCCGGACTGGGTCCCGGGGGGGATCGTGAGGACCACGCGCTTTCCCGAAACGGTCCGGACCCGGATCCTCGAGCCGAGCGTCGCCTGGGCGATGTTGATGGGGACCGTGACGTGGATGTCGAGACCCTCTCGCCGGAAGAAGCGGTGCGGCTTGACCTTGAACGTGATGATGAGGTCGCCGGCCGGACCGCCTCCGCGCCCCCGCTCCCCCTGCCCGCTCAGCCTGACCTTCGAGCCCGAATCGACGCCGGCCGGCACCTTCACCTGGATCTTCCTCTGCTGACGGACCTGCCCGCTCCCGTTGCAGGCCCCGCAGGGCTGATCCGGGATGCTCCCCCGCCCGAAGCAAGCCGGGCACGGCCGCTGCACCGCGAACCCGCCCTGGCCGAAGGAGACGTTCCCCGTGCCGCCGCACTCCTGGCACCGGTGCGTCCCCGACCCGGGGGCCGCGCCCGACCCGCCGCACGCCGCGCACTCCTCCGTGATGGGAACGGTGATCGAGATCCGTCCGCCCTGCACCGCCTTGTCGAACGGGATCTCGACGACGTACTCGACGTTCTCTCCCTTCTCCCGCGCCCCGGCCTTCCGACCCTTCTCCTTCCGTCCGAGGTCGAAGATCGAGCTGAAGATGTCGCTGAACCCACCGAGGTCCTCGAAGGAGAACCCCCCGCCCGCGCTCCCCTGGGCGGAGCCCGGCCGCCCCCCTCCGAAGCCGAAGGGGCTCTGGCCGGCCCCCGGCCCCCGACCTCGACCTGTGCCTCCGAAGCCGAAGGCCCCCAGACGACGCATGTGATCGTACTTCTTCCGCTTTTCGGGGTCGGAGAGCACCGAGTAGGCCTCCCCGATCTCCTTGAAACGGTCCGCCGCCTTCGGGTCGTCCGGGTTGGCGTCCGGGTGATAGCGCTTGGCCAGCTTCCGGTACGCCTTCTTGATCTCGGCGGCGTCCGCCTTCTCCGAAACGCCCAGGATCTCGTAGAAGTCCTTGGTCTTGGCGGGCATGTCGAGTGGCTACCCCTTGTAGACCGACACGCGGGCGGGCCGCACCAGCGTGCCCTTGAACTCGTACCCTTTCTGGAAGACCGCGGCCACCTGGTCGTCCCGCTCTCCCGACTCGTCCTCGACTCGCATCATCGCCTCCATCCGCTCCGGATCGAACGGCTCCCCCTCTTCGGGATCGACGACCTGCGCGCCGGCCTCCAGGAACGTGCGGACGAACTTCCGCTCCACCAGGTCGATTCCTTCGACGATCGATTCCACGGTCACCGACTCGTCCGCCGGATCGAGGGCGCTCACCCTCTGGAGGTCGTCCAGGACGTCCAGGAGCCGCCCGACCAGGTCCGCCTGGGCGCGCCCCCACGCCTGGGTCATCTGGGCCTCCTGGCGCCGCCGGTAGTTGTCGAACTCGGCCGCCAGGCGCAGATGACGGTCGTTGAGGTCGTCGAACTCCTCCTGGAGGTGGTCCAGCTCGGCCGTGAGCTCGGTGGGAGAGTCCCCTCCGTCGTCGACCTCCGCGTCCTCGTCGACCGCCGTCCCGGGCTCTCCGTGTTCCTCCGCCTCCTCGACCGCTCCGGTCTCCCCGGCGGCCCCCGGCTCATCGGCGGTGAGCGGGTTCTGATCTCGGGTTGCCTTCTCGCTCATATCCTCGGAATCCGTCTCGGTTCGACAGTTCTCCGGCCCGCAGGCCGCGGGGCGCACGACCCCCGGCCCGCACGATACGGGCGGGAGCTATTCATCTACCCGGGCGCCGGACGCGGGTTCTCCGCAGAACCGGCGCGAGATCCACTCGACGACGATCTCGTATACGTGGGCCCGGCCCACGTCGTTCAGCGGCTCGTGGCGAAAGCCCTCCAGCAGCCGGACGGTCACGGGACCGTCGAGGGCGTCGACGTACCGTCGCGTCGTCCCGGCGTCCGCCACCCCGTCGGCCAGGGGCACGAGGATCAGCAGCGGCACCCCCACCGGCGGGGGGGTGGCGAGCGCCCGTTCCTGCGCCTCCTCCGCCGCGTCGAAGAGGCCCGCCGAGATACGGTCGTGAACCAGGGGGTCCTCCTCGTACTCCCGTTGCTTCTCCGGATCGCGGGTCAGGAGCGACGTATCCAGCCCGGCCGGGATCGCCAGATCGGGTGCGACGCGGCCGAGCAGGCGCCTGGCCGCCCGCTTCCAGGGGGGGACGGCTACGGCCGTACGGAGCCACGGCGCCGACAGCACCGCGCCCGCGACCGGCAGGGAGCGAGTCTGGAGGTACCGCAGCGTCACCAGCCCCCCGAGGGAGTGTCCCAGGAGGACCGGGTCTCCCTGCCCGGGAAGCTCCTCGCGGGCGACCCGCAGCACCTCGTCGAGGTCGTCGAGGAAGTCCTCGAACCGCGCGCCGACGCCCCTCCGCCCCTCGGACTCGCCGTGTCCCCGCTGGTCGTACGCCAGCACCGCCACCTTCCGGGAGACGAGGGAGCGAGCGAACTCGGCGTACCGGCCGGAGTGCTCCCCGAGCCCGTGCACGATCACGACCCTCCCCGTCGCCTCCGTCGTGTCGTCGGCCCAGGTGCGCGTGCGCAGCCGGGTCCGCCCGGCACCCGGGAGGGAGCCCGCGATCACGTCCCCCCGGCCTCCGCCCCCGGTCCCAGCAGCTTCAGGAGGAGCGCCAGCGCGGCCTGGGCGGAGCGACGGCGCACGCCGTCCCGATCGCCGGCAAAGACCGTGCTCCGCACCTCCACCCGCCCGCCCGCCGAGGCCGCGTAGCAGACGAGGCCCACCGGCTTTTCGGCGGTTCCTCCGTCCGGGCCGGCGATTCCCGTGATCCCGACGCCGCAGGAGCAGGCCAGCGCCCTCTCGGCGCCCACGGCCATCTGGCGGGCCACCTCCTCGCTCACCGCGCCGTCGCGCTCGAGGACGGCGCGGTCCACGCCGAGGAGCTCGACCTTCGCCCGGTTGCCGTACGCGATGATCCCTCCGGCGAAGACCGCCGAAGATCCGGGGCGGTCCGTCATGCGCTTGGCCAGAAGACCGCCCGTGCAGCTCTCCGCCGCGCCCAGGAGCCAGCC
The DNA here is from genome assembly GCA_050050315.1 of Gemmatimonadota bacterium. Taxonomy (GTDB): domain Bacteria; phylum Gemmatimonadota; class Gemmatimonadetes; order Longimicrobiales; family Gaopeijiaceae; genus JASFUL01. Next base: position 5,373 of record JASFUL010000193.1, on the reverse strand, counting down.
GCGGGCCGCGAGGGCGCGGCTCACGGGCTCGACGAGGTCCCCGCTCTCCTCGGCCTCGAAGCGCCAGGGGCCGACGACCCCCGAGAGGGCCCCCTCGACGCGATCGAGGTGTCCCTTCGCCTCCTCCTCGTCGAGGACGCCCCGTACCGTGAGACGGAGATCGACGCCGGTGACGTCCGGAAGAAAGGCGACGGACACCGGGCCCCGGTCCCGGGGGAGCGCCTCCTCCACGGCGTCGGCCAGCGCGGATTCGCTCACGCCCGTCGTGTGGATGACCCTGTGACGCAGCGGGCGCAGGCGCTCGCCGAAGCGCTCCCGAAGCAGCGGGGCGAGCTCGCCGCTGAAGAGACCCTTCATCTCCAGGGGCACGCCGGGAAGGAGGACCACGAGGGTCCCGCCGGCCGACTCCAGGAGGAGACCCGGCGCCGTCCCACGCCGGTTCGGGAGGACGACCGCCCCCTCGGGCACCCGCGCCTGACCCTCGTTGCTCCGGGGAAGCGTCTCGTACCCCCGCCGCCGGAAGCGCTCCCGGAGCGCCTCGAGCATCCCCTGGTCGAGGTGGAGGGGCGCGCCCAGCTCGTCGGCCACCGCGGGGCGGGTGAGGTCGTCCTGCGTGGGTCCCAGCCCCCCGGTGAAGATGGCCAGGTCCGCCTCTTCCAGGCACCGGCGCAACGCTGTCCGGATGTCGTCCGCGTGGTCCCCGACCGTGTGGCGACGACGCACCTCGACGCCCAGCGCCGACAGCTCCCGTCCGAGCCAGGCCGCGTTCGAGTCGACCGTCTCGCCGTGGAGCAGCTCGTCCCCCACCGTGACCAGCTCAGCCCGGGGAGCCCGGCTCCCTAGTCCCTGATCCCGAACAGCGATCGGTTGCTCCACAGGTAGTCCACCATGGAGTAGATGGTGAGGAAGATCGCGACGGCCAGGGTGACGGCCACCCACGCACGGTGCAGGCTGGACCAGGCACCCCAGGCCACCGTGTCCACCCAGCCACGGAAGGCGGAGAGCTGCTCGAGGGGGTACCAGAGGAGGATCCCACCCACGAAGAGGCTCTGGAAGAGGGTCTTGAACTTGCCGCTCCGGCCGGCCGCGATCACCCGGCCCTTCCGCTTCGCCCACTGCCGGAAGGCGGTGATGAGGAGCTCGCGCCCGAAGATCACCAGGAGCACCCAGAGCGGCATCGGTCCCCACCCTGGAACGTCGTTGAGCTCTCCCGGCCGCTGCGACACGACGTAGATGGGCACGAAGGTGGAGAGCATCAGGAGCTTGTCGGCGATCGGGTCCAGGAGCTTGCCGACATCGGTGATCAGGCCGTGCTTGCGGGCGAGGTACCCGTCCCACACGTCGCTGAGACCGGCGACGACGAACAGGACGAACGCCCCCAGCCGGGGTCCGACCCCCGAGGCCAGCACGAGGAAGAAGAGGACCGGCGTGGCGGCGATCCTCGCCACCGTGATGATGTTGGGAAGGTTGAGGCCCCCCGGCGCCGGCTCCCGATCGGCTTTCACGTGCGGGCCCGGTTCAGGAGAGGTTCTTCACGACCGCCTTGCTCACCGACTTCAACGTCTCGAAGACCCCCTTCCCCTCGATGGCGATCGCCTCGAAGTCCGGCACCCCCATGGGGTTGATCTGCGACCGGAGCTCCTCCACCGGGAGCTTGTTGGACATGTCGCGCTTGTTGTACTGGATGGCGAACGGAATCTCTCCGAGGTCGTACCCGTACGACTCGAGGTTCTCGTACAGGTTGTGCATCGCCTCGATGTTGGCTTCCGCCCGCTCGCGCTGGGAGTCGGCGATGAAGATGATGCCGTCGACCCCCTTCAGGATGAGCCGCCGGCTGGCGTTGTAGTACACCTGCCCGGGCACGGTGTACAGGTGGAACCGGGTCTTGAAGCCCCTGACCTCGCCCAGGTCGATGGGGAGGAAGTCGAAGAACAGGGTTCGCTCCGTCTCCGTCGCCAGGGAGATCATCTTGCCCTTCGTGTCCGGATTCACCCTCGAGTAGACGTACTCGAGGTTGGTCGTCTTCCCACCGAGCCCGGTGCCGTAGTAGACGATCTTGCAGTTGATCTCCCGACTGGCGTAGTTGATCATCGACATCGGTCGACTCCTCCTACGCCTCGCCCGCGGCGGCGCGCCGGAGCGGGGGACTGCGACGGGTACCGGAAGGGACCACGGCGGAACGGCTCGTTTCGGTAGTTTCGGAATCTGTCGCGGGCGGAACGGCCCCTAAACTCGGCGTCGCGGGGTCGAGAAGCAAGCGGGCCGGCGCCTTCGGGTCGGTCACCCGGCGGCATCCGCGGTGGCGGCCGCCTCACCGGGAAGCCCGCGCGCGTGGGCTTCCTCCTCCATCCTGCGCACGATGGCGCGCGCCCGGTTGCGGAGCATGCGTCGCGGCTCCCACGCGATGAAGTCCCGGAGGAGGGTGATGTTGTCCACGCTGGCGTCCTCGCCCGCCATGTACCCCAGGGCCGCGAGGCGACGGAGCGCGTGGGGGCTGAAGAGGTTCCGGCGGTGGCGGGACATCTGATCGCGGACGACGAAGGCGGCCACGGCGGCCGCCGCGGCGGCGGCGAGGACCGTCACCGCCGTGATCTTCCACGTCCGGTTGCGCGTGCTGTCGCTTTCCATCGCCTCACATCTCCCTGCGTCCGGCGAGCGCTTCCGCCAGCGTCGTTCCGTCCACGTACTCGAGATCGCTACCGACCGGGATGCCCCGGGCCAGCCTCGTCACCTTGACCCCCATCGGACGGAGGAGGTTCTCGAGGTACACCGCCGTGGCCTCGCCCTCCACGCTCGGGTTGGTGGCGAGGATGACCTCCTCGGCCCGTCCGTCCGGCCCGTCGACGCGCTCCACCAGCCCCCCGACGGCCAGCTCCTCCGGACCGATTCCGTCCAACGGAGAGAGGCGACCGCCCAGGACGTGGTAGAGCCCCTTGAACTCCGCCGTCCGCTCGATCGCCCCCACCTCGTAGGCCTCCTCCACGACGCAGATCACCGACCGGTCCCGGCCCGGATCGGAGCAGACCTCGCAGAGCCTCTCCTCGCTGAAGTTCCCGCAACGCTCGCAGGGTCGGATCCGGTCCGCGAGGTCACGGAGCGCCCGGGCCAGGCGACGCGTGTCGTCCGTGGAGCCCTTCATGAGGTGGTACACCAGCCGGAGCGAGGTCTTCCGTCCGATACCGGGAAGCCGGCTCAGCTCGCTGGTGAGCTCGTCGATGACCGACATCGGGACCCGGAACGGGGGGCCGGATCAGAAGCCCGGAAGGCCCGGCATGTTCAGGGGGAATCCACCCGTGGCCTTCTTCATCTCCTCCTCGTAGGCGTCACGGGCCTTGCCCTGGGCCTGCGACATCGCGGCGAGGACGAGATCCTCCAGCATCTCCACGTCGTCCGGATCGACGCACGTCGGGTCGATCTTGACCCCCCGGACGTGGCCCTTCCCGTCCACGGTGACCGTGACCATGCCACCGCCCGAGGTCCCGCTGATCTCCCGGCTCTCGAGGCTCTCCTGGAGCTTCGACATCTTCGCCTGGAGCTGCTGCCCCATCTGCATCAGTTGCTGGAGGTTGTCGTTCATCGCTTCCAGGCCCGCGTCATTCAAGTAGTTCCAGGTCAAGCTCTTCTACCGCCCGCTCCAGGAGGGGTTCCCGCTCGACCAGCTCCCGGAGACGCCCCTGGCGGACGGTTTCCCGGGTGATCCGACCGTTGCCTGGCCCGTCGGTCCCGGAGCGCGCGAAGACACGCAGCTCGACGTCCTCGCCCACGACCCGGCCCAGCGCGTCGCCGACCCTGCGTCGCACCGCGAGCTCCTGGAGCCGCTCGAGGGCCGGTCCCGCCTGCAACTCCACCTCCACGACCCCCGCCTCCGAGCCGGAGCGCGTGACCGAGGCGGACCGCAGGAGCGGGCGCAGCCCCGGGGGCAGCCCGCCAACCGTGTCCAGCATGCGCTCCCACGCCGCGCCGACGTCCTGGACGGGAGCCGAGGGGCCCGGCGGAGGGATGCCCCGGGGCGACCCGGTGTCCGGCGTCGCCGCGGGCTCGCCCCGTCCCCCTCCTCCCAGGCTCCGGACCAGGTCCTCGAGCTCCACGGTGCGGTCCAGGTACGAGAGCCGGAGGAGGAGCATCTCCAGGAGCATGCGGGGCTGCGCGCTACGCCGGAGGCTCCCGTTGCTCTCGAGCTCCGACGCCATGGAGAGCATGCGGACCAGGTCGCCCGGAGAGAAGTCGGCCCCCCGCTCGGCGAACGCCGAACGCAGGTCGGTCCGGAGCTCCACCGGCGCGTCCTCGCCCGAGAGGCGCAGGCGCAGGAGGGTCCTGAGCACGTCCACCAGGCCGTGGTAGAACTCGGTGAGATCGTACCCCTCGTCCAGGAGATCCTGGACGAAGGCGAAGACGTCTCCGTGACGGGCCTCCCGCACCACGTCCAGCAGCTCCAGGTAGCGCTCCTCCTCGACCAGGCCGAGGACCCTGCGCACCGACTCCTGGTCGATCTCGCCCCCCGTCAACGCCAGGACCTGGTCCAGGAGCGACAACCCGTCCCTCATGCCCCCGTCGGCCTTCCGGGCCAGGGTGCGGAGGGCCTCCTCCGAGGCCGAGGCGCCCTCGGCCTCCAGCACGGTGGTGAGCCGGTCTACGATGTCGGAGACCCCGATGCGCCGGAAGTCGAAGCGCTGGCAGCGTGACAGGATCGGTGCGGCCGACTGCTGGATCTTCTGCGGCTCGGTCGTCGCGAACACGAAGATGACCCGCGGGGGAGGCTCCTCGAGGATCTTCAGGAGGGCGTTCCACGCCTCTCGCGTGAGCATGTGCGCCTCGTCGACGATGTAGACCTTGAAGCGGTCCTCCTCCGAGGGCGCGTACATGGCCCGCTCCCGCAACTCCCGGGCGTCGTCCACGCCCCGGTTCGACGCGGCGTCGATCTCGACCACGTCCAGCGCAGTATGGCCGCTCCAGATCCGGACGCAGCTCTCACACGTCCCGCAAGGCTCCCCGTCGTCTCCCTCCCCCCTCGCCCGGACCGGGCAGTTGAGCGCCATCGCCAGAACCCGTGCCAGGGTGGTCTTGCCAACGCCCCGGGGTCCGCAGAAGAGGTACGCATGGGCCACCCGGTCGCCGGCGACGGCGCGCCGCAACGTCTCGGAGACGTGCTGCTGCGTGGCGACCTCCGCGAAGCGACGGGGCCGGTACTTCCGGGCGAGGGCCTGGTGGGACATGGAGAGCGGCGGTGGGGGATGCGGTGGTGTCGCGGCCGAGCGGACCACCCAAGATCACAGCCCCGCCGGCCGGGTGCAACGCGTCGAACGGAAAGACCGACGCCGCCCACGAGAAAAGCCCCCCACGGCCGGCGTTCCCGACCGTGGAGGGCTGGAAGGT
>JASFUL010000192.1:0-9324 GCA_050050315.1 Gemmatimonadota bacterium | reverse complement strand
GTGTCGACGAGCACGTCGTCGTAGGCGTCGCTGAAGAGCGAGATCACGGTGGCGGGATCGCGGGTCGGCGTCGGAGCCGGGCCGGCGGGCTCCGTCGGCGTCCCCGCTTCGCCGTCGTAGAAGTACACGTTGTCGACGTACACCGTGTTCGGGTCTCCGGAGACGATGAGCTGGGCCACCGCGCCGCGAGACGTCAACCCGGCGAACTCGCTCAGTGGGAGGTCGAGCGTCACCCAGCTCTCGGTGGCCAGGCCCGGGGTGGTCGACGCGGTCAGCGTCACCTCGTGCTCCGAGTCGTCGCCGCCGCCGAACGCCCCGTCGCCGCCGAAGTCGACGAGCTTGACGCGGAACGCGGCCGGCTCGGCCGTCGGGTCCGGCGTCCAGACGTCCATCGTGAAGTGCGTCATCCCGGACGCGTCCACCGGCGCCGAGGTGAGCTCGATCCCGGCGAAGGTCAGGTCCGAGTACTTCTTGGTGGCGTTCCCGTCGATGGCCACGTCCTCGACATCGGCGTCGTCCCACACCGCCGACCAGGTGTCGACGACCACGTCGTCGTAGGCGTCGCTGAAGAGCGAGATCACGTCGGCCGGATCCCGGGTCGGCGTCGGCGCCGCCTCGGACGGCGGCCGCGCGACGGCCACGGTGACGGAGCCTTCCACGGCGACGGCACCGAGGGAGGCTTGGATCACGGCGGTCCCGGTCCCCACGATCGTGATGCCCCCGTCGTCGTCCACGGTGGCCACCTCGGGGGCGGAGCTCTCGTAGTCGAAGTAGGCGGGCGAGACCGCCAGCGTGACGTCCGAGCCCTCCACCGTCCACGAAGCCCGCGTACCGCTCACCGCGAAGGTCTGCCCGACCTCACCCACCACGGTGCGGGCGTCCATGACCGGCCGGGGCGGTGACAGGCCGTCCACGGTCGCGAACTCCATGGCGTCGAACCACAGCGTGTACCCGCGGTCGCTCTCGGCCCCCTCGGCGAAGAAGAAGAGTCCCCGCTCCTGGTCCAACCGGGCGGCGAGGGGGATGGGGAGGACGTACCGCGTCCAGCTGGTGGACAGGGGGAGACCCGCCGCTTCCGCGGTGAACCGCGACGTGCCGGTGTTGTCGTTCCCGAGACCGGCCACGTTCAGATTCGCCGCTTCGCTCGCCTTGGCCCAGAAGGTGAGGGCGTTGTAGCCCGTCAGATCCCGGGGAACCGCGGTCGTGAAGGCGCCCCCGGCGTACCCTCCGCTGGGGTCGCCCGGCGCCGGAACCCTCACGCGCAGCGAGCTGTTCCCCTCGAATCGCTCCACCGGGTCGACGTCCACGGCATCGGTCTTGGAGCCCGCGAACGCCTCGAAGGTCACGCCCTCGGCGAAGCCGTCGACGAGGACCTCGGCTTCACTCGGGAAGGGTGCCAGCTCGAGGTCCGTGAGGTCCCGGCTGCAGCTCGTGGCCACGCCGATCAGCGCGGTGGCGGAGGCGAGTCCCAATGCGATTCTCGAGTTCATCCCAGGCTCCATTCGAGTGCGCCGACACTGCGATGGGGCCGGCGGTCGAGACCGACCCTTTGTTCGCGTACCGAACAAAGTGGGGCCCTTCACCTCTTCCTGTCAAGAATCCATGGACGGCCCGGGGAGGCACGTCACGGCGGCGAGCGCGTGAAGAAGGGTGGGCTCGTCCCCTCCGTCGCGGGCGGAGGGGGCGGAATCGGGAGGGTCAGGGCCTCCGCAAGACCCGCACGTAGTCCACCTGCATGCGCTGCGGGAAGGACGTCGTCGCGTCCGGAGAACCGGGCCAGTCTCCGCCCACGGCGACGTTCAGGACGAGGTGGAACGGCCGATCGAAGGGCGCGGGGTAGGGCCCTCCCGTCGAGCTCCACTCGGTCTGGGTCTGGTAGTGCACACCGTCGACGTACCAGCGGATCTCGCCCTCTTCCCACTCCAGGGCGAAGACGTGGAAGTCGTCGCTGAAGTCCCCGCTGGCGAGATCGAAATGGTCGCCGCTGTAGCGGTTGGCGGGCCACGGGCCCCCGTAGTGGAGGGTACCGTGGACCCGGGCGGGCTCGTGACCGACCAACTCCATGATGTCGATCTCCCCGCTCGCGGCCCACTCCCCGTAGGCCTCGTCGGTGGGGAGCATCCAGATCGCCGGCCAGAGGCCCTGGCCCTCCGGCAGCCTGGCCGAGATCTCGAAGCGCCCGTACTTCCAGTCGCCCTTTCCACGCGTCCGGATCCGGGCGGAGGTGAACGTTCGTCCTCCCGCCGCCTCCTGACGGGCCGTGATCGTGAGCACGCCGTCCGCGACGTCCACGTTGTCGGCCTGGTACCACTGGAGCTCGTTGTTGCCCCAGCCGCAGAGGTCCTGGGAACACCCGTCTCCGGTCTGGACCGACCAGCGGGCCGGGTCCAGCGTCGCCCCGTCGAACTCGTCGGCCCACACCAGCTGCCACTCGGGGTCCCCCTCCTCCTCCCCGGCCATCGGGCCTCCGGCGCAGCCCGACAGGACGAGCGCCACCACCAGAGCACGAGCGGGCCGGAGCCCGTTCTGGACGGGGGCGTTCACGAGGCGATCCTCCGGATGGATGGGAAGAGGATTCTAGAGAAGCCGTCCCACGGCCTCAATGGGGGCGTGGATCGGAACGGCGAGCGGCCGACGACGGGCGCCTCATCCCCCGGGGGCCCACGCCCGTTCGAACCACACGTCCCGGGTCCGACCGTTGTTCACGACGAACCCGGTGATCTGCCCGTTGCCGGAGCGCCGGAACTCGAAATTGCCGATCCCGGGCGCCTCGAACTCGTCGCGCTCGGTCGCTTCCAGGTTGACGGGCAGGAGCCGGAGGCTCCGGGCGACGAGCTGGCCCTCCTCCACGACCAGCTCGAACGCCACCTCGATCTCGTCGGACCAGTAGCGCCCCTCGTACTCCCGGAGCTCCTCGACCGTGAGCTCCACCGTCTCCACCCGCGTCATGCCGATCTCGATCGTCTGGGTGAGGGTGGCGCGGTTCGCGGAGCCGTCGGGCTCGAAGTGGAAGGTGACGGAGGCGTCGAGGCCCGCGATCTCCACGGTCGAGTCGGAGGTTGGCGTCAGGCTGCGGGTCGCCTCTCCCTGGACGAGCCGCAGGTCCCCGTCCTCCAGGCGGACCTCGACGAGCGGTCCGCCCTCGACCTGCCACTTCCCCGCCACGGCTTCCTTCCGCGCGTCGCTCATGGAGCCCTCGGCCACCGCGGCGTCCTCGTCCTCCTCGGGCTCCATCTCGTCCTCGAAGAAGGCCTCGGCCACGCCGCGCCCGAGCCCGGTGGGGAAGAGCGCGTTCCCGCTGGACACCCAGACGCCGCTCTCCAGCTCCGGGAACCACCCGAAGAACGTCCGGTGCGCAACGTCGCCGCCGGTGTGGGACCACAACGTCCGCCCGCGCATCTCCCCGAGACCCAGCCCGAGCCCGTACCCGGTGGAATCGCCGCTGGCCAGAACGGTGTTGGTCGTCATCGCCGCGATGGCCGCCGGCCCGCCGAGCGTGGCATCCCGGTAGTTGAGCATCCACTTGGCCATGTCCTCCGCCGTCGTGTAGATCCCGCCGGCCCCCGCCGCGGCCGGCAGGTCCCGGGCCAGGCGCCACCCGCCCTCCTCGACGGGGACGTAGCCCCGGGTGGAGTTCGGGATGATCTGTCCCTGGTGACTCGTGACCAGGGTGTGCGTCATGCCGAGCGGTGCGAAGACGTGGGTCCTCATGTAGTCGGCGAAGCTCATGCCGCTCACCCGCTCGATGGTCATCGCCAGCAGGATGTAGCCGGTGTTGTTGTAGTTGAACTCGGTGTTCGGCGGGGCCTGGAGGTCCGGTTGACGCTGGACCAGCTGGATGACCTTCTCGCGCGGGAAGGCGTCCTCGCCGCCGTAGCCCATCATCCCGAAGGCGTTGTAGACCTCCCGGTATCCGCCCACGTGGTTCAGGAGGTTCCGCAGCGTGACGGGAACGCCGAAATCCGGGAGCTCGGGGATGTGCTTCCGGACCTCGTCGTCCAGGGAGAGCTCGCCCTCCTGCTCGAGCAGGAGGATCCCCATGGCCGTGAACTGCTTGGTCACGGACCCGATGTTCGAGCGCATGTCCCCCGCGAGGGGGACGTCCCAGGTCAGGTCGGCCGTCCCGTAGCCCTTCTGCAACACGAGCTCCCCGTCCTCGACGACCCCGACCACGACCCCGGGCGTCCCGTCGTCCGAGTAGGCGGTCATGAGCTGATCGACGCGCTCCTCGGGATCGGTGGCCACGGGCTCGACGACGCGGAGGTGCAGCACGTAGTCGCCCTCCCCGTCGTCGGCCGCCGTGACCCGGATCGTGTGGCGACCGGCGTCCTCGGAGTCGAAGTAGAAGCGCTCCTCCCCGGCGGCCGGCCCGTCCACGCTGGCGAGGGCCTCTCCGTCCTCGTCCAGGATGGTCACCACGACGTCGACGCTCCGCTGGTCGACCGCGCCGTAGACGAAGCGGTCGGCGTCCAGCTCGAGCGTGAAGTCGTGACGCTCCCCCGCGGCGAGCGTCCCGGAGAGGGACTGCCCGGCCTCGATCTCCCGGGTCTCCTGGGCGGACAGGGGGGCGGAGAGGAGCGCCAGGGCGAGCAGCGTGAACGCGGCGCGACGGATCATGGTTCGTCTCCAAGGAGGGGACTCGGACGACCCTCCTCTCTAACCCGCCCGCCGGCGAGTGGCAAATCCCGGAGATCGCGGACAGCCTTGCCCCCGGGGCCATGGCAGCCGCATTGATGGAAGGGTGTCGGCGAGCCGCGTCCCCCCCCACGCGGGCCTCTCCCCACTCGTCGGGACCCGATCCCTTCCCGGAGGAGCTCGCATGCACGATCTGTCCGACGAAGGCCCGGCACGGACCTCGGACGCCCCCGGTCCCCACCGGGCGGGCCGCCCCGGCCGGACCGATCCCGGAAGGGCGCCGGACGGGCCCGGCTCCGGAACGCGCGAGGCACCGGCCACGAACGGCGACGCCCGGTCGGAGGCCCTCGCCGACCCGCGTTCCCCCCGGAGTGGAGCTCCCGCCGGCGGAACGGAGCCCCCGACGCATCCGACCCTGAACGAGTCCCTCACGGAGCTCATGGCCGACGTGCGGCGACTGGCCCGCTACGCCGTCGAGACTTCCAACCTCCCCACCTCCGTGGACGTGGGGGCGCTGTACCGGATCCAGCGCAAGTTCGAGGTGGGGAAGCCGATCGACAAGCACGAGTTCCGCCACCTGGTACTGGCCTACCAGGTGCTCGAGCGCCGCCTCGGCCCCGTGACCGCCGACACGCTCAAGGCGACGGAGATCGTGGATCCCGGGCGGCTGGGGCCGGACCCGGCCGGATGGCGCCCGTGGCGCCTGCTCCGTCTCTCGCCCCCTCTCTCCGCGGGAGACCGCTACGTCCGGTTCCTCGAGCTGCGCACCTTCGTGAACATCGGGATGGTGCTGCTGATGCACCTCATCCACTGGTGGTCCGGGGTCGACAGCGTCTCGGGCGCGCCGGAGGGGACGGTGTGGTACATGGCGGTCCTGGGTCTCGTGGCCGTCTACTCGCTCCCGTTCCTCTACGGGGCGCTCGGCGCCGACGCGTACGTCCTGCGGGAGACGACCCACGCCCTGCACACCCGGGAGTTCGACCCCCGCCGGATTCCCGAGAACCGCTCCCGCTTCCTCCTCGGCGCGTTGAGCGGGGGGATGATCATCCTCTTCGTCAGCCAGCAGGTGATCACCGGCGGGATGGCCGGACCGTTCGAGCTGGGGTACGCCGCTCTCGGGTTCATCGCCGGCTACAGCACCGACTTCCTCTTCAACACCATCGAGCGCCTGCTGGGGGCCATCCTGCCCCGACACCGGGACGACCCCCGCCGCAGGGTGCGCGCGGAGGACCGCTCCCACCAGGCCGATCTCGAGAGCCACGTCCACCTCGGGGCCGGCGGACCCGGGCTCGACCGGCGGGAGAGCTCGCGCCGCCCGAGCGGAGCGACCGAGGACGAAACGGACGGCGGATAGGACAGCCGGAGGCGCGAGGGACGAAGGGGTCGGTCCGCGCCGCCGGCGGCCGGCGCCCCGACACGGGTTGGCGGGGCCGTCGCGCGGTCGCATTGTTCACGGGTGAGGTTGTCCCCGACCACGAGCGACCCGAGCCCCCGAGCGAGCGCCATGACCGCCTTCGCCGCCTCGATCCGACGACGCACCATCTCCCTGGCGCGGCCCGCCGCGCTGGCCATCACCGTCGCCTCGACCCTCTTCGTACCCGACGCCCGGGCCCAGGACGTCGAGCGTCTCTTCTACTACGTCGACCGCGAGAGCAGCTACGAGAGCTTCGTGGCCAACGTCGACCGGATCGACATCCTGGCCCCGTCTTCCTACAACATCGACGAGGACGGGGTGGTCTACGGACAGGTCGATCCCACCGTGCTGGAGCTGGCGCGCGAGCGGGGCATCCGCGTGATGCCGCTGCTGGTGAACCGGGGGTTCGACCAGGAGAAGCTGACGACCTTCCTCGAGGACGAGGAAGCCCGGGCGCGCGTGATCTCCGCCCTCGTGGAGCTGTGCCGTCGCCACGACTACGACGGGATCCAGCTCGACATCGAGAACCTGAGCATCCACGACCGCGACCTCTTCACCGCCTTCTACCGGGACGCCGCCCGCGCGCTCCACGCCGAGGGATACCGGATCAGCGCGGCGGTAGTGCACCGGCCCGACGACCTCTCCGGCGCCACCCCCTACCAGGAGTGGCTCTTCGACTCGTGGCGCGGCGGCTACGACCTGGCCGCCCTGGCCGAGATCGGCGACTTCCTCTCGGTCATGACGTACTCCCAGCACACCCGGCGCACGCCCCCGGGTCCCCAGGCGGGGCTGCCGTGGATGGAGGACGTCATCGACTTCTTCCTCGAGCACATGCCCCCGGAGAAGCTGTCGCTGGGGATTGCCGTGGGCTCCCCCCACTGGTTCACGTCGTACGAGGAACGCATCACCCCGGAGCTCGCGCGCTCGTACAACCGGGTCGAGACCCACGCGTGGGCCACGCACCTGATCGACCGCCACGGCGCGGAGCTCGTCTGGGACGACGAGCAGAAGGTCAGCTACGCCTACTTCTCCGTGGAGGGCACGTGGGAGTGGATCTTCCTGGAGGACGCGCGCTCCTTCGAGGCCCGACTGGATCTCGTTCGGTCACGGGGGCTCCGCGGCTTCTCGGTCTGGGTGCTCGGCTACGAGGATCCGGAGCTGTGGGGGCTGCTGCCGGCCCGGTCGGGGAGGTAGCGGGCGGTTGAGGCGCGCGGCGGGCCTGATCGCGGCGGCGCTGGTCGCCTGGTCGGGGTGCGCCCCCGCCCCGCGCGGCGGCTCGGGCGACCCCTCCGGCCCCGCGGCCGATCCGGTCGGAGCCACCCCGGTCCCGGCGGGGACGATCCCGGGCTTCACGGCCCTCTCCTCGGACCCACAGCGGCGGCGGGAGGCGCTCTTCCTCGGGGCGATGTCCTCGCGGTCGGCCCGGGAGGACGCCCTCGCGCTCACCCGTCGACCCCACCTGGCCGGCACCCCGGGCGCCGCCGCCACGGCCCGGTGGCTCGCGGACGAGCTGGACCGCCTGGGCTTCGAGGTCGACGTGGAGCGCTACGAGCCTTGGCTGCCGCACCCCGTGGACGTGACCGTCGACGTGCTGGCGCCGTCGCCCCGCACGCTCACGCTGCGCGAATTGCTCCCCGCGACGGCTCCGCCGGGACTGGCCCCGGACGCCCCCGAGCTCATGCACTGGCACGCATACTCGGGGGATGGGGTCGCGACGGGCGAGGTGGTGTACGCCAACCGCGGACTCGCCGACGACTACGCGGCCCTGGACGCCCTGGGGGTCGACGTGCGCGGGCGGATCGTGCTGGCCCGCCTGGGAGGTGCCTTCCGGGGGGTGAAGGCCCGGGAGGCCGAGCGCCGGGGCGCGGTCGGGCTGCTGCTCTTTCCCGACCCGGCGGGGGACGGGTGGGCGGCGGGGGACACGTTGCCCCTCGGACCCTACCGCCCGGCCCGCTCCATCCAGCGGGGCACGGTGATGTACATGTGGCGCTACACCGGCGACCCTCTCACGCCCGGTGTGCCCGCGCTGCCGGACCCGTCGCGGCGGGTGGACCGCTCCGCCCGCGCGGCCCGCTCCGACGCGACCGGCGCCGCCGCATCGCCCCCGACGAACCTGCCGTCCATCCCGGTCGTTCCCGTCTCCGCCGCGGACGCGGGTCTCCTGCTCCGGGATCTCGACGGCCCCCAGTCCCCCGAGGGCTTCCGGGGTGCCCTGGCGGCGAGCTACTCGCCGGGCCCCGGCCCCCTCCGCGTGCGCATGGAGGTCCGACAGCGGTACGCGCGCCGGGTCGTGCGCGACGTGATCGCACGACTGCCCGGCACCACGGAGGGGGAGGTGGTGCTCGGCAACCACTTCGACGCGTGGATCCTGGGCGGCGTCGACCCCCACTCGGGGACCGCGGCGACGCTCGAGATCGCCCGGGGGCTGTCCGCGCTGGCCCGGACCGGCTGGCGGCCGCGGCGAGGCATCACCCTGGCGTTCTGGGACGCCGAGGAGTTCGGCGTCGTCGGGAGCAGCGAGTGGGTGGAGGACCATCTCGAACGATTGCGGGCGCGCGCGGTCGCCTACCTCAACGTCGACGTGTTCACGGCCGGGGTGCTCGACGTCCAGGGCTCGCCCGCGCTGACGGAGCTGGTGGTCTCGGCCGCGGGGGCCGTCTCCGACCCCGTGACCGGGCGCAGCCTGGCCGCCCACTGGGGCGAGCGCTTCACGGACTCGGTCCCCCGGCTGGGCGACATCGGGGCGGGCTCGGACTGGACCGCCTTCCTCCACCACGCGGGCGTCCCGTCCCTCCAGTGGACGATGAACGGCCGCGGCACGTACGCCGTCTACCACTCCGTCCTGGACGACTTCGCCTACCTGAGCCGCTGGGCCGACAGCGCCTTCGTCCACACCCCCGCCTTCGCCGGCGCCATGGGCGTGGCGGCCCTCCGTCTGGCCGACGCCGACGCCCTGCCGTTCCGCTACACCGATTACGCGGCGCGTGTCGAGGAGCACCTGGAGGCCCTGGAAGCGGCGCGCTCGATCCAGCTGACCCCCGAGCGGGTCGCGCTGGAGGCGCTACGCCGGGCGGCCGCGGGCACCGAGGCGCGGCAGCGCGAGGCCCTGGAGCGGGGCGACACGGTCACCCTCGCGGCGATCGACCGGGCGCTTCCGCGGATCGAGCAGGCCTTCCTCGATCCGGGGGGCCTGCCCGGTCGGCCGTGGTACCATCACGTCCTGACGGCCCCCGGGGCCGGGACCGGCTACGCCGCGCTGCCCCTCCCGGCGCTGG
>JASFUL010000191.1:0-9340 GCA_050050315.1 Gemmatimonadota bacterium | reverse complement strand
GCGGGGCTGGAGGGCGCACGGGACCTGGTCGGAGTCTGGGCGTCCCCGGATCACGAACTCCCGCGCCGGGTGAGGCGGGCGGCGGACGAAGCCCGCCGCCGGGGCCACGTCACGTTCCGGGACGGCAGCCTCCGGGAATACGCCCGGCAGTCGGAGCTGCTCCGGACGCTCTACAACGAGGCTTGGGAGGACACATGGGGTTTCGTGCCGCTGGAACGGGAGGAGTTCGCCGGCTTCGCCGCGGCGGCCCGTCACCTGCTCCTGGAGCGGTTCGGCTTCTTCGCGGAAGTGGAGGGCGAGACCGTCGGGTTCATCCTCGTCGTGCCGGACTACAACCGGGTCCTGGCAGGCCCCCGGTATCGGCGCTGGCTCCCCGCGGCCGTCCCACGCATGCTGGCGGCGCGCCGCCACCTCCGCAGGGGGAGGATCATGTTGCTGGGCCTCCGCCGGGCCTACCGCGGCGGCCGGCTTCTCCCTCTCTTCATGGACGAGCTCCTGCGCCGGGGGCGCGAGTACGGAGGCGAGGGCGCCGAGGCCTCCTGGCTGCTGGAGGGGGGGCTGATGCACCGTGCGACGACGGCGCTCGGCCTGCCGGTCACCCGGCGGTGGCGGATCTTCGAGGGAGACGTCGGGTGAGCCCGAGGGCCGCCGGCGATCCGGTCGCCACCGGGACGAGAAGGAAGGGACGGAACGAATGAAGGGACCCTGGAAGCTCTTCGAAGCCCTCACCGACCCCCGGGGCGTCTCGGAGCGGGACCGGGCTCGGGCCCTGGATCGGGCCCGTATCCTGGCGGCTCGGACGGGGGGGTTCTTCCCCTTCTTCCGCACGGTCGAGGGGGCGACGTCCCGTCAGGTGAAGGTCGACGGCGAGTGGAAGCTCGTCCTCGGGTCCAACAACTACCTCGGTCTCACCCACCACCCCAGGGTGCTCGAGGCCGCCCGGGACGCCTTGGCCGCGTACGGGACCGGTGCCACCGGGAGCCGTCTCCTCAACGGCACGTTCGACCTCCACGAGGAGCTCGAGGAGCGCCTCGCGGGGTTCCTCGGCAAGGAGGACGCGGTCGTCTGCTCCGCAGGATACCTCACAAACCTGGCGACGCTCAGCGGCGTGCTCGGACGCCACGATCACGTGCTGCTGGACCGCCTGAACCACGCATCCCTCCTGGACGCGGCCCTGCTGTCCCGCGCCTCGACCCGGCGCTACCCACACGACGACGTCCGCGGGCTCCGCCGCTCGCTCGCGAGGCTCGCCGGCCAGGACGGCCGCAAGCTGGTCGTCACCGACGGGGTCTTCTCCATGGACGGTTCCGTCGCCGACCTGCGGGTGGTAGTGGACGCGGCTGGGGAGGCGGGGGCCGATGTCATGGTGGACGACGCCCACGGCCTCGGCGTGATGGGGCCGGAAGGACGGGGAACGCCCCACGACCAGGGCGTTCAGGACCGTGTGGCCCTCGTCATGGCGACCTTCTCGAAATCCCTGGCCTCCATCGGGGGGGTCGTCGCCGGGTCCCGCGACGACTGCTGGGAGATCCGCCACCGGGCCAGGCCCTTCATCTTCACGGCCGCGGCCCCGCCCTCGGCGCTGGCGGTCGTGGGGGCGGCCCTCGACGTGATGGAGGACGAGCCGGAGCGCCGGGAGCGCCTCTGGAGCTCCAGCCACCGGCTCCGGGACGGCCTGGCCGACGCGGGCTACGACGTGGGGTCGGCCCGCACCCACGTCATCCCGGTCTTCGCCCAGGGGGTCACCCGCATCGGACGACTGTGGAAGCGCCTCTTCCGGGACGGGATCTTCACCCAGGCCGTCATCCCCCCGGCCGTGCCCCCCGACGGCATCCGGCTCCGGCTCTCGGTGACACCCGACCACACCGACGAGGACCTGGAGCGGGTCGTGGAGGCCTTCCGGCGCCACGGGAAGGCGCTCGGAATCGTGTAGTGGCTTTGTGACCACCCTCGTCACCGGCGCCACCGGCCTCCTGGGCAACAACGTCGTCCGGTCGTTGCTGGCGCGGGGCGGGTCGGTGCGCTGCCTCGTTCGGGGCACGTCGGACCGTCGGGCCCTCCGGGGGCTCGAGGTGGAGGAGGTGACGGGGGACGTGCGCTCGGCCGACGCCGTCGGGAGGGCCGTGGAAGGCGTCGACCTGGTGGTCCACGCCGCGGCTCTCGTGGGCGTGGGACGCCGTCGCATGGCCGAGTACCGGGACGTGAACGTCGGCGGCACGATGACGGTTGCCCGGGCATGCAGTCGCCGCGGCGTCCGTCTCCTCCACGTCTCCTCGGTGGACACCCTTCCCTTCGGCACCCGTGACGACCCCACCGACGAGTCGGCGCCCCTCGCCACCACCCTTCCCGTTCCGTACATGGTCACCAAGCGCGAGGCGGAGGAGGTCGTACTCGGCGAAGTCGACCGGGGGCTCGACGCCGTCGTGGTCCATCCCGGCTACCTGCTGGGGCCGTGGGACTGGAAGCCGTCCTCGGGGCGGATGCTGCTGGCCGTGGCCCGGGGCCGGGGCCTTGTGGCGCCGTGCGGGGGGAACGACTTCTGCCACGTCGCCGACGTGGCGGAGGGGGTGTTGGCCGCCGCCGCCGTCGGCGCGACCGGGAGCCGCTACATCCTCTCCGGCGAGGCGCTGACGTACCGCGCCGCGTTCGAGACGTTCGCCCGCGTCACCGGTGCGCCCGGCCCCCTGTGGACGGCTCCGGCGGGCCTCCTCGTGGCGGCGGGGCGGGTGGGCGACCTGGTGGCGGCGGTGGCCGGGGTGGAGCCGGACCTGAACTCGGCCAGCGCTCGGGCGGCCTCGATGCCCCACCACTTCAGCAGCGCGAGGGCCCGGGACGAGCTCGGGTACGAGAGTCGCCCGGCAGAGACCGCGGCCCGCGACGCCTGGCGGTGGTTCCGCGCGCGGGGCTACGCCTGAGAGGAGCGCCCCCCGGGCCGATCGGCGCGAAATAGAGCTGCGGTTCTGATATGACCCGGCCTCAGACCAGGATCGCGGCCGGCTCCTCGAGCATCGCCTTGAGCGTCTGGAGGAAGCGGGCCCCCGTGGCCCCGTCGATCACCCGGTGATCGCAGCTCATCGTCATCTTCATCCGAGGCCGGACCCGGACCTCGCCCTCCTCGACCACCGGGATCTCCTCGGCGCGTCCGACCGCCAGGATGCCCGCCTCGGGCGGGTTGATGACGGCCGTGAATTCCTGGATGCCGAACATGCCGAGGTTCGACACCGAGAACGTCGCCCCGGTGTATTCGTCGGGCTGGAGTCTCTTCTCCCGGGCGCGCCCGGCCAGCTCCTTCAGCTCTTCCGAGATGTGGGCGATGCCCTTCCGGTCCGCGTGGCGGATGACGGGTGTGATCAGACCGTCCTCGACCGCGACGGCCACGCCCAGGTGGACGACGCGGTAGCGGCGGATCACGTCTCCGTGCCAGGCCGCGTTGACGGCCGGGTGCTGCCGGAGGGCCGTCGCCGTGGCCTTCAGGACGAAGTCGTTCACCGACACCTTCCGTTCCGACTCGGCCAGCATGGCGTTCACCCGCTTGCGGGCCGCCATCACCCGGCCCATGTCGGCCTCCACCGTGAGGAAGAAATGCGGCACCGGGCCGATGGACTCCACGAGCCGCTTGGCGATGGTCTTCCGCATCTGGGAGACCTGGACCTCCTCGTACTCCTCGCCCGGCACCTCGGGGGGAGCCCACGAGGGGGCCCCGGCGGGCGCGGCGACGCCCTTCTCCTTCGCCTCCTCGACGTCTCGCTTGACGATCCGTCCCGCCGGGCCCGACCCTCGCACCGCGGCCAGGTCGATCCCCGCCTCCTCGGCCAGGCGGCGGGCCAGGGGGGACGCCTTGATCCGGCCGCCCTCTTCGCCGGCCTCAGCCGCTGCGGGGGTGGTGTCCCGGCCGCTCTCCTCCTCCTCCTCCTCCGCCTCTTCGTCCTTCCGGGCCGGCCCGGCGGCCTCCGGCTCCTCGTCCCCGGCGTCCCCGGCGGTGGCGTCCCGCAGCAGCTCGGAGATGTCCTCGTCCTCCTCACCGATGACGGCGATCACCGTGCCGACGGGAGCGGTGCCTCCCTCGCCCACCACGACCTTCCGCAGGATCCCCGCCCCACGGGCCGTGAGCTCCATCGTGGCCTTGTCGGTCTCGATCTCGGCGAGGACGTCTCCGTTGGTGACCTCGTCGCCTTCGTCCTTCAGCCACTTCACGACCTGCCCCTCCTCCATGGTGGGGCTGAGCGCTTCCATGTGGACCTTGGTGGCCATGCGTCACCCGCGTTCGGTGGGGAGTCGGCCGAGCCGGTCATTCAGGCGGCCAACTCGTGGTATGACTTGGACTTGACGAACTGCTGACGGTCGACTAAGCGCCTCCCGTCGCGATCGGGAACCCGGTGGGGCGCGCCAGCCGTCGGGCCCCGGTCGCCGACCTACGCGCCGTTCCGGTACAGGACCCGGTTGCACGCGTCGACGACCCGGTCCGCCGAGGGCTTGGCCATCTGCTCCAGGGGCTTCGAGTACGGCATCGGGACGTCGGCCTGGCTCACGCGGAGGATGGGTGCGTCGAGCCAGTCGAACGCCTCCTCCTGAATGATGGAGACGATCTGCGAGGCGATGCCGACGAACTGCCACCCCTCCTCGAGGTAGACCGCCCGGTTGGTCTTCTTCACCGTCGCCAGGATGGCGTCGACGTCCAGGGGCCGCAGGGAGCGGAGATCCAGCACCTCGGCGCTCACGCCGTCCTTGGCCAGCTTGTTCGCGGCCTGGAGGGCGACGTGGAGCATCTTGCCGTGGGTGATGATGCTGACGTCCTCCCCGTCCCGCTTCACCTCCGCCTTTCCCAGCGGGACGACGAAGTCGCCGTCCTCCGGAACCTCGCCCTTGAAGTTGTAGAGCAGCTCTCCCTCCATGACGGCCACGGGGTCGTCGTCGCGGATGGCCGCCTTGAGGAGCCCTTTGGCGTCCGCGGGCGTCGCCGGCGTCACCAGCTTGACCCCCGGAGCGTGGACGTACCAGGGCTCGCACGCCTGGGAGTGCTGGGCCGAGAGCTGGAGCGCCGCCCCCGTCGGGCCGCGGAAGACGATGGGGCAGGAGATCTGGCCGGCGGACATGTAGAGCATCTTGGCCGCCGAGTTGATCACCTGGTCGAGCGCGAGGAAGGAGAAGTTGAACGTCATGAACTCGATGACCGGACGCAGCCCGACCATCGCCGCTCCCACGCCCAGGCCCGCGAAGCCGAGCTCGCTGATCGGCGAGTCCACGACGCGCCGCTCTCCGAAGGCCTCCAGCAGCCCCTTGGACACCTTGTAGGCGCCGTCGTACTCGGCCACTTCCTCGCCCATGAGGAAGACCGACTCGTCCCGCTCCATCTCCTCGCGGAGCGCCTGGTTGAGCGCTTCCCGGTAGGTGAGCTCCGCCATCAGCCCTCCTCTCCCGCCCCGGCCCCGCCGGGGGCGTCCCCGCGGCCGTCGAAGAAGAGCCTCCCGTGCTCCGTCAGCTCCGCGTAGACGTGTCGGTACAGGCTGCTCTCGTCGGGGAAGGGCGACTTGTCGGCGAACTCGGCGACCTCCTCGACCGTCTCCTTGATCTCGGCGTCGATCGCCTCGAGGTTCTCCCGGGTGAGGAGCTCGAGCTCGATGAGCGTGTCCCGGAGAAGGGCGATGGGGTCGCTCTCCCGCTTGTGCTGCTCCACCTCCTCCTTGCTGCGGTAGGTTCCAGAGACGGGATCGGACATGGAGTGGCCCCGGAAGCGGTAGGTGCGGACGTCCACGTACTGGGGCCCCTCACCGCCGCGGACCTTCTCGGCCAGCGCCGAGAACGTTCCGAAGGTCTCGAGCACGTCCTGCCCGTTCACCGCGTGGGCCGGTATGCCGTAGGCGCATGCGCGCTCTTCGATCGTCGTGGCGGACACGCGGCTGAAGCGGGTCCCCATGCCGTACTCGTTGTTCTCCACGACGAAGATCACGGGGAGGCTCCAGATCGCCGCCATGTTCAACGCCTCGTGGAAGCCCCCCTGGTTGACCGCGGCGTCGCCCATGAAGCAGACGCAGATCCGGTCCTCACCCCTGTACTTCGCGGCGAAGGCCATGCCCGTCGCGAGGGGCACCTGCGCACCCACGATCCCGTGCCCTCCCATGAAGCACCTGGACGCGTCGAAGATGTGCATCGACCCGCCCTTGCCCCCGGACGTGCCGTCCCGTCGTCCGTAGAGCTCGGCCATGATCCGCTTCGGATCGACGCCCTTCGCCAGCGCCTGGGTGTGCTCGCGGTAGGCGCTGATCACCCAGTCGTCCTCCCGAAGGGGCAGGATCGCGCCGGCGGCCGCCGCCTCCTGGCCGATGTGGAGGTGGCAGAACCCACCGATCTTCCCGATGGCGTAGGCCTCCTCGGCCTTCTCCTCGAAACGGCGGAAGAAGAGCATCGACCGGAGGAGCTCCAGCGCCTTCTCGCCGGCGATGCCGTGCAGCCGCTCCTCGGCGGCAGCGCCCCGGGGATTCCCCGAAGCCTGCCGCGCCGCCGTCTTCGCTTCCGCCATCTCTACTCCTCGCTGGAGTCGAAGCCGGGCCTGCCGACCTCGATCTGCACCAGGTTCCAGGCCTCGCCCGCCACCTCGGCGGGCGCCGGTACGTCGGCCTCCACGACCTCCCGGATCCGACCCGGACCCCCCGCCTCCACCTCGCGCGCCTGCTCCTTCGCGTGGTAGCTCGAGCGGACCAGCGGCCCGGACTCGACGTGCCGGAAGCCGTATTCCTCCTCCCCCACCCCCTTCCAGCGGGCGAACTCGTCCGGCGTCACCCAGCGCGCCACGGGGATGTGCTGGGGAGACGGCCGGAGGTACTGGCCGAGCGTGAGGATGTCGACCGCGGCTTCGCGCAGATCCGACATGGCCTGCCGGATCTCCGGCCCTTCCTCGCCCATCCCCAGGATGAGCCCCGTCTTGGTGAGGATGTCGGGTCGGATCCGCTTGCTCGCGCCAAGGAACGAGATCGACCTCCAGTACCGACCGCCCGGACGGACGTCGGGGTGGAGCCGTTCGACCGTCTCCAGGTTGTGCCCCAGGATGGCGGGCTCCGCGTCGAGAACCGTGGCCAGCGCGTCCTCGTCGCCCTTGAAGTCGGGGATCAGCACCTCCACCGAGCAGTCGGAAAGACGGGCGCGGATCTCACGGATCGTGGCCGCGTAGATGCCGGCGCCTCCGTCGGGAAGCTCGTCCCGGTTCACGCTCGTGATGACCACGTGCTCGAGCCCCATCGCCTCGCACGTCTCGGCCACCCTCCTCGGCTCGTCCTCGTCCAGCTCGGTCGGCATCCCGTGGGCGACCCCGCAGTACTTGCACGCGCGGGTGCAGACGTCGCCCAGGATCATGAAGGTGGCCGTCCCCGCCTGCCAGCACTCGCCGATGTTCGGGCAGCCCGCCTCCTCGCACACGGTGTGGAGGGAGCCGCTCCGCATCATCCTCTTCAGGCGGGAGTAGTTTCCGCCGCCGGGCGAGCGGACCTTGAGCCACTCGGGCTTGCGCGCCCGGAGCGGGATCGTGTCGAGCCCGTCGTGGGCCGGGATCGCGTTGGTGCCCTTCGGCTTCACCACCCCGGTGTCCTTGTCCCCGGGAGAGTATCCGCCAGCGCCTTCGCGGAGCGTCCGGGGCTCGGACACCCGTGGGCGATCGGCGCCCCGGGGAAGGGAAGCCGTCCGGTGGGTCTCGGTGGCGGTCTCGCTCACTTGGTCATCCTGGCGTCGGGAAGTTCGAAGATCGTCCACGCTCCCTTCGTGCGGACAAAAAAAGGCGTCCCGGAGGACGGCCCCATGGAGCGTGTCCCGCGCTTCTGGACGGGCTTTCGGGTGTCAGCCGTCAACTATAGGCCGACGCCCAGGATCCTCACAAGGTGGCCCAGTCCGAACCCGAGGTAGTTCCCCACGGCATAACCCAGTAGGCCGACGATGATCCCGGGAAGGATGAGCGCCCGCCACTCTCGCGACACGGCCACCGCCAGGGCGCTGGAAGGCCCGCCCACGGCCGCCTGGGACGCCACGGCCACGGTCCCCACGTCCCACTTCGCCACCCGTCCCACGCCGAAGACGACGAGCCCCTGGACGCCCACGACCACGAGGGTGTACCAGAAGACCTCCACGCCCACCGCGACGATCTCCGACACCCGTGAGAAGATCCCGAGGACGACGAAGAACAGGTGGAGGGCGTACGTGCCGAGCTGGAGCGCGCCCCGGGCGGTTCGGAACGGGCGGGTGTGGCCCAGCACGAGGGCGAAGGTGGTCAGCCACAGGACCGCCGGGACGGCCGGCACGAGCGTCGCCACCCACTCCGAGAGGACGACCAGCCCCAGCCCGACGCCGACGAGCACCCCGAGGTCCAGCGTGCTGACGCGCACCCGGGCGAAGAACGGGTGGAAGTCGTCGGCATCTGCGTGCTCCCCGTGCTCCTCCGGGGCCGGCACGGGCGTGGGGTAGAGGCGCCCCAGCCAGAGGGGGAGGACGAGGGTGGCCGCCAGCCACAGCCCGGTGGTGAGGTTGTCGGCCGCGGTCGCCCCGGCGAAGAGACCGTCCGGGAGTCCCAGGCCCCGCCCCACGGCGACGAAGTTGAGTCCCCCGCCCGAGTACGTGCCGGTGAGGGTGCCCGCCAGCTTCCACGTGTCCTCGCCGAAGAAGCCCGCGAACAGGAGCGCGCCCACGAAGGCGCCCAGGGCCGTGCCGAGAACGGCGACCCCGAAGGCCCCCACCATCCGTGGGCCGGCCTTCTTGAGATCCCCGAGGTCGACCGAGAGCAGGAGCCACGCGATCGCCAGGGAGGTCACCGGACCGGTGATGCCGGCGTAGACCGGCGAGGAGATCGGCACCAGGCCGGCGTTGGAGAGCAGGGCTCCGAACAGGATCGCCATCAGGCTCGCACCGACCTTCGACAGAGCCGGAACCGTCCGATCCAGCCAGAACGCCAGCGTGGTCACGAGCGCGACCACGGCCGTCAACAGCAGCGGCTGCTGGATCACCGGCCCGCCGTGCCCGGCCCGCGGCCCGCCGGTCTCGCCCGCGGCTCCGCTCCCGCTCGCCCGCCTCTCACCGCGGCGTTGCGGGCGGCTCCGGCCCGCCCGCCGGCGACCGCTTCCGGTGGGCTTCCCGCTCCTGCCTCCGCCGGCGACGGCGATCGAGTTGCTCCCGGTAGCGGAGCGTGACGTGCTCGACGGCCTTCGTCGGGTCGTCCGTCAGACAGAGCAGCTCGAAGTCGGGGCTCGAGATCTTCCCCTCGGACAGCATCGTGCCGCGGATCCAGTCCAGCATCCCACCCCAGTAGTCGGTGCCGATCAGAACGACCGGGAAGTGCCGCACCTTGCCGGTCTGGATCAGCGTG
>JASFUL010000190.1:0-9390 GCA_050050315.1 Gemmatimonadota bacterium | reverse complement strand
GGCCGGTCCCTCCTCGATGTCGGTCTCCAGGCGCACGCCGGCCTGCGCCGCCCGGTCCCGGTAGAGCTCCACGACCTGCCGGAGCGGATCGGCCGGATCGGTGGGCGCGACCTCGGGCGGTCGGCCCTTGGCGAAGTCGAGGAACTCACGGGTGAACTCCGAGATCCGTTCGACGTTGCGCTCCAGCGTCTCCCATCCCTGGGCGATCCGCGCGTCGTCGCCTCTGCGGATGCCGGTGTTGACCGCGTACATGCCCCCCTCCAGACCCATCAGGATGTTCTTGATCCCGTGGGCCACCCCGGCCACCGTCTCGCCGACGGCCGCCAGCCGCTCGGCGTCGCGCTTCTCCTTCTCGAGCCGCTTCACCCCGGAGATGTCGGTGGACATCTCGATCACGTATGGAATCTCGCCCCCGGAGCGGACGACGGGCGCCATGTGCACGAGGTAGTCGATCTCCCGCCCCTCGTGGACGCCCTTCTCCTCCCGGCTGCGGACCTTCCCGTCGACGAAGGTCTCCAGGGCCGCGCAGCGCAGGCACGGCTCGTCCCGCCCCTTGTAGACCTCGTAGCACGGGCGGTCCCGCCACGCTCCGTACATCTCGCCGAAGTGACGGTTGGCCTCGACGATCCGGTAGTCCCGGCTGATCACGCTGATCGCCATGGGCACCTGGTCGAAGAGGTTCGCCCGCATCCAGCGCTGGACCTCCTCGGTCCGCTCGGCCGGCGTGCTCATCGGAGACCCCCGGCCCCCGGGAGGTCCCGGGACATCGGGCGACCGCCGCCGGGAGCGGGCGCGGGGGTCGCCCCGGCGGATCGGAGGTCCCCGGCCGGCGGTCCAGCCGCTCCCTGGCCGGCCCGGTCCCTCGACGGCTCGAAGCGCTCCACCTCGAGGCGCCGGTCGGCGTCGTGGCAGGTCGCGCAGTCGGCCAGGTCGGCCGGGTGGTCGCCGGGCGCCTCCGCCACCTCCTTCTCGTGGCACTCCACGCACAGCCCGTGCATAGCTTCGACGTAGCTGGCCGCCGGTCGCCAGCGCTCCTCGGGGGCGGCGATCACCGGGCTCTCCCTCACGTCCTCGTCGTGGCACGCCACGCACGGGGTCGCCGTTTCGTAGCTCTTGACCTGCGAGTCCCCGCGATGGCATTCGACACAGCCGTCGTTGCCCCCGAGGGCTTCGGCGTGGGTCGCGTGCTCGAAGACGGACGTGCTGTCGTACATGTCCCGGTGACACGCGGTGCAGGGAGCGCTCCGGTCCAGGGGGAGGTCGAGGTGATGGCACGTGCCGCACGCGGTCTCGCCGCCCGCCCGCTCCTCGTGGGCCTCGTGATCGAACAGAACCAGGTCGCCGTCACGGTCGCCGTCGAGCATGAACAAAAGGGTCACCCGGGGGTCCGCCCCCGTCGGGGTCCCGCGCGAGTCGGCCAGCCGGAGCACCCTCGGACCGCCCGGCGCTCCGTCCCGCACGACGGCCGGGACCCGGGTGGCCGAGCCGGTGGCCACGGGTCGCCGCTCGGCGCCCCGGACCGGCAGGAAGAGCAGCGCCAGAGTGGCGCCCGCCAGGGCCGCCGTGGTGTACCGTCGTGGCGCGCCCAGCGAACGGGGCAGGAGCCCCCGTACGGTGGCGGGGTCGTAGCCCGCCGTGCGACGGGAAGCCGTCCCCGGGCCCACGTCGTCGTAGACGCGCAACCGCTCCACGAAGAAGATGAACACGAGGGCGAACGCCGAGACGATCCCGACGCTGACCGCGATCTCCTCCCAGCTCGGCACGTACCCCATCTCCGGCGGTCGGGCGAAGGCCACGATCGAGACGTCCAGGCGGTAGAGGACCATCCCGCCCACCACCAGGGCCGCGGCCGTGCCCACGCCCGCCAGCGATCGGCGCGCCCGCGGCCAGAGCATCAGGGCGGCGGGAACCACCGCGCTCACGCCGAGCTCGGCGAGGAAGAGGTTCGCCTGCCACGAGCCGTCGAAAGCCCCGCCCAGGAGGCCGCGTCCCGCCAGGTCCCCCACGCGGAGCGCCACGTAGATCCAGAGCGCCACGGACGCCGCCAGGCCGAGCCCGCCCAGCTCCCGGGGGTGCACCTCGTGGCCGAGGAAGTACCTGGCCAGGAGGGACTCCAGCACCACCATCATCAGGCCCAGCGCCACCGCCGAGGTGAAGAAGAGCACGTAGATGATGGGCGAGTACCACAGCGGGTGCAGCCGATGGGGCGTGATCAGGAAGAGCGAGCCGAGGGAGGACTGGTGCAGCGTCGAGAGCACGATTCCGGCGATCACCAGGGGGATGGCGATCTTCCGGAGGAAGCGCAGGACGCGCCGGAAGGCGGGGTGCGAGAAGCGCGGGTGTTCGAGGATGGTGGGCGCGAACTCGAGGGTGAGCACGGTCAGGTAGAGCATCACGCACGCGGCCACCTCGAACAGCACCGAGTGGTACTGCCAGTAGACGAGCGGATGCCAGATCCGCCACGGCAGCCCCAGGTCGTAGAGCAGCCCCACGGCCACGGCGGCGTAGCCCAGCCATGCCGTCAGGATCGCAGGGCGAGCGAAGGGGCGGTAGCGCTCGAGCCCGAAGATGTAGACGGTGGCCGCCAGCACGAAGCCGCCGGCCGCCAGCGCCACGCCGGACATCACGTCGAAGCCGATCCAGAGCCCCCACGGCGCGGCGTCGGAGAGATGGGTCACCGCTCCGAGACCGTGGACGAAGCGGACGACGGTGACGGGAATCAGGATCCCGACGAGGGCCCAGAGCACCGTCTTGAGCGTCGTGAGCCGGTCAGCCATGACGGTCCTCCCCGGTGGAGGTCGGCGCG
This sequence comes from Gemmatimonadota bacterium, assembly GCA_050050315.1. Lineage (GTDB taxonomy): Bacteria > Gemmatimonadota > Gemmatimonadetes > Longimicrobiales > Gaopeijiaceae > JASFUL01. The sequence goes on along the minus strand of JASFUL010000190.1, from coordinate 6,584 downwards.
TGCTCGTCCCCCGGGTCGGGGGGCGCGTCCCCGCCGGGCGCCGGGCTGGGGGCGGCGAGGTCCGCGGCATCGGCGGCCCGGGCGGCGAGCCGCATGCGCCGCTGGACGACCCAGTAGATGCCCGTCATCAGACCCCCCATCCCCAGGACCACCGGCGGTATCTTGGCCAGCGAGGCCCAGGTGAGGTGGGGCATCGGCTCGTCCCCGAGCTCCCGGCTCCACGCCAGGAAACCCAGGGAGCGGTCGGCGAGGTAGAGGACGGACGTCCCGCCCACCTCGTGCTCGCCGTAGACGTGGCGGGCGTACCGTCCGGGGAAGGCCTCGATCCGGCGCCAGGCCTCGGCCAGGAGCTCCGCCCGGTTCCCGAAGAGGAGCGCGTCGGACGGGCACGCCTCGACGCACGCGGGCTCGCGACCCTCCACGATCCGATGGTGGCAGAGCGTGCACTTGCGGACGTACGGGGTCGCCTCGTCCCACTGGTAGCGCGGAATCCCGTAGGGGCAAGCGACCAGGCAGTAGCGGCACCCCATGCAGAGCTCCTCGTCGTAGACGACGGGGCCCTCGGGGGTCTTCTGCATGGCGCCGACGAGGCAGGCGCTCACGCACGCGGGCTCCAGGCAGTGCAGACACTGCCGCTTGACGAAGAGGTCGTCCGGCCGGCGGAGCACGGTGGAGAAGCGGGTCGACGAGAGGCCGTCGAAGGTCGCCTGTCCGGGGCGCAGCCGGTCGGGTCCCAGCCCGTTCTCCTCCTTGCACGCCAGGACGCACTCCTCGCACCCGGTGCAGCGGGTCGTGTCGACGAGGATCGCGGCGGATCGGATCATACCGGCTCCTTCTCCTTCCCGAGGGCCACCGCCACCCGCGCACCCGCGTCCGGCGGGAAGTGCCACGCCAGCTCGGAGACGAGCTGGGTGAAGGGCAGCAGGACCATGTGGCTGAGCTTGGTGAGCGGGACCAGGAAGAGCAGCAGGTCCGCGCCCAGGGCGTGGACGAGGAGCGTGCCGTCCCGACCGAAGGGGTTCCACGTGGGATGCATCACGAGGAAGCCCGAGGCGAGGACGAAGGCGATGAACATCGGGAGCGCGTAGTCCTGGAACCGGCTCAGGGAGCGGCTCTCCCGCGAGACCATCCGCTGGACCACGATGGCCGCGCCGGCGACGACGCCCGCCACCGTGAGCGTCGTGGCGATGGCGTTGGGCAGCGCGGGCCACGAGAGGCCGATTCCGCGCCGCCAGAGCTCGATGTGGCCCGCGAGGAAGAGGGGCACGAGCAGCACCGCGGCGTGCAGCACCACCGTGGTGGCCGAGTAGAGGCCCCGGTTCTTGAGACGTCCGACCGGCACCAGCCAGCGGAGCGTATCCCGGGCCACCCGGCCGAGGGGCAGCGCGCGGTCGCCCGCGCGCCGGTACACCCGCATCCCCTCCCAGAGCAGGATGCCCAGGTGACGGAGGAGCCCGAGGCCCATGAACGCCAGGGCCGTCCAGAAGAGGGGCCCGCGGGCCCAGTGCAGCAGCGTCTCCATGTCAGTCCGCTCCCTCTTCGCGTGGGTTGGCGGTCGAGGGTGTCGACCCGCTCGAGACGGTCGTCTCCGCGGTGGGCGCCGCGCCGGGCGTGGACTCCACCGCCTCCCGCTGGATCGGGAACGGCCGTCCGAGAGGGGCGGCCGTCTCGGCGAGGGGGTGTTTCCACGGAGGCTCGTCCTGCTCGGTCCCGGCGGCATCCGCCCCGGCGACCGCGCCGAAGTCGATGACGCGCAGCAGGAGGTCGTGCACTCCGACCACCTCCACGTCGCCCAGCGCGTTGTCCTGACACAGCTCCCGGAGCTGCTTCTTGCAGTTGGCGCAGGGCGAAACGACGAGCTCGGCGCCGGTGTCGCGGATCTGCCGGGCCTTGCGGGCTCCCATCGGACCGGTCCGGAAGGACCGGATCTCGTCGATGGAGACGGTCCCCCCGCCCCCGCCGCAGCAGTAGTTCTCCGTGCGGTTCGGGGTCATCTCGACGAAGTCCGCGCAGATCGCCTTCAGGATCTCCCGCGGCTGCTCCGTGATGCGACCCACACGGGCGATGTTGCAGGGATCATGGTACGTGACTCGCTCCGGGATCTTCTCGTCCTTCAGCGGGATCCGGCCGGCCTCGAGGAGGGAGTGGGCCAGCTCGAGGCAGTTGACCACCGGAGGCGCGTCCGGGCCGCAGAAGGTGGGGACGTACCAGGCCGAGCGGGTGGCGTGGCCGCACTCCCCCACGAGGATCTTCCGCCCGTGGAGCCGCCGGGTCTCGACCACCATGTTGCGGACGATCCGCTCCATCATGCGGTCGCTGTAGAACAGCCCGTAGTTGATGCCGTCGTAGTTCTTCTCGCCGATCGTCCACGACGTCCCCGTGAGCTGCAGGACCGCGGCGTTGCCCATGAGGGTGTCCGCCTCCATCAGGTAGTCGGAGACGGCCGGGAAGAAGACGTACTCGGCACCCTCGACGTCGAAGGGGTAGCGGACCTCCGCGTCGTAGATGTCCTGCAGCTCCTCTTCCAGGAACTCGCAGGTGTCCTTGAGGGCGGGAAGGGGGATCGCCGAGGTGTTCTTCGTGGCCCCGTCGAGCTGCTCGCGGACCGAGACCAGGAGCGCCCTGGGGATCACGCCCACCTCGGCCAGGGCCCAGCGGGCCAGGTGGGTCACGAGGCCGTGGTCGATGCCCATGGGGCAGGTGGCCTTGCACCGCCGGCACGCCGTGCACCGGTAGTACGCCTCCGCCATCTCGTCCAGGTACTCGTCCGTCAGCTCGAAGCGGTCGAAGAGACGGGCCCGGAGGCTTCCGCCCTCGGTGAAGTACCGGCGGTAGACCCTGAGCAGGAGCTCGGAGCGGCGGCAGGGGATGTCGTCGGGGTCGCCCGTCGACTCGTAGAGCTGGCACGACGCGGCGCACCGGCCACACTTCGCGCTGGTGCGCCCGTAGGTGTCGAGGGCCAGGTCGTAGCTGCCGTGCTCCAGGATGGCCGCCAGGGCCTCCAGGAACTTCCGGGGGCGCTCGGGAAGGTCCAGCGCTCCCGCTTCGACGTGGTATGCGTATCTCTGGGGTGTCGCCACCGGTCAGCGCTCCATCACGGTTTCGAATCCGGGCAGGGCCGTCTCGACCGTGTCCGGCAGGTCGGTCCCGGAGACCAGCGAGTCCCGTACGTACAGCTCCAGGAGGGCCTCGACCGGGCCCGAGACCCACGAGATCACCTCGAGACCGCTCGCCCGCAGGACGTCCTCGTAGCGGTCCTGCATCCCCCCGCAGATCAGCGTGTCGACCCTCCGGTCCCGCATCAGGCGCACTCGATCGAAGGGATCCCGGCTCCTGAGCGGGAAGTCGACCTGGTCGACGATCTGCCGGCCGACGACCGTGAAAAGGGCCATCGTGCAGCAGTGCTCGAAGCACGGGGCCACCAACTCTCCCATCCTCGGAATCGCGATCGTCACCGTCTCGACCTCCAGGGTTTCACCCCTCCGTACGACAAGGAACGGGCCACGCCCCGTCGTGGACGCCGTGGCGCGTACAAGCCATTGTGCTACAATGACTTATCGGGTTCTTTGGAGGCGTGGTGGAACGTCGCGGGGGAGAGGCCTGTTCCAGATCCGGAACGGACGGGCGTTGCAGCCGTTACGTGCCTGAAACGCTGCCGGCGGGACGGTCCAGGTCGTCGGCGTCGATGCCGTGCTTCTTCATCTTGCGCCAGAGGGTCTGGCGACTGATCCCGAGCTCCCGAGCGGTCTCGACGCGCGAGCCGCCGTGGCGGGCGAGGGTCGCCCGGATGGCCTCGGCCTCGCTCCGCTCGAGGGGGGAGGATCCCGGCGGTCCGGCGGAGGACGTCGTGTCGGCGGGGCCCTCCCGGGCGCCTACGTCGTCCGGGAGGTGACGCATCTCGATGACCGGCCCGTGACAGAGGACGAAGCCGTACTCGATGATGTTCTCGAGCTCCCGGACGTTCCCCTCCAGGGGGTGCCGCATGAGGAGCTCCATCACGTCCGGCGCGACGCCCTGGACCGACTTGTCCTGCTTGGCGTTGAAGCGCCGGATGAAGTGCTCGACCAGGTAGGGGATGTCCTCCCGGCGCTCGGCCAGGGGTGGGACCTTGAGCCGGACGACCGCCAGCCGGAAGTACAGGTCGTCCCGGAAGCGCCCCTGCCTCACCAGGTCCGCGAGGTCCCGGTTGGTGGCGGCGACGATCCGGACGTCGGCGTGGCGCGGCTCCATGGCCCCCAGGGGGTGGTACTCCCGCTCCTGCAGCAGGCGGAGCAGCTTGACCTGGGTCTCGGGCGGGAGGTCGCCGATCTCGTCGAAGAAGATCGTTCCGCCCTCGGCGCGCGTGATGCGGCCGGGTTTGTCCGTGCGGGCGTCCGTGAAGGCTCCCTTCCGGTACCCGAAGAGCTCCGACTCGAAGAGGTTGGCCGGCAGCGTCCCGCAGTTCACCACCTCGTAGGGACGCTTGCTGCGCTGGCTCAGGTTGTGGATCGCCCGGGCCAGGAGCTCCTTGCCCGACCCGCTGGGGCCCTCGATCAGGACCGTGCTCTCGCTGGCCGCCACGTCGGGGAGGATGGCGAAGATCTTCTGGAACGCTTCGCTCTTCCCGATGATGTCCTCGAACGTGTACCTCCCCCGGATCTCGCGGCGGAGCTGTTCGAGCGTCGAAAGATCGCGGAATGTCTCGACGGCCCCCAGGAGGGTCCCGTCCTCCGCCCGCAGGGCCGCGGCGCTGACGCTGATCGGGGTGGAGCGGCCCCGGCGGGTGAGGATCCGCGCCGGCCGGTCGACCACCTCCTGGCCCGTCTGCAGCGTCTCCAGGATCGGACAGGCCCGCTCGCACAGGTCCGAGTGGAACACCTCGGAGCAGCGCTTCCCGACGGCCCGCTCCGCGGCAACCCCCGTGATGCGCTCGGCCGCCTGGTTGAACGAGGAGATGCGCCAGTCCCGGTCCACCGTGAAGACCCCGTCCGCCACGCACCGCAGGACGGTCTCGAAGAACCGACCGTCGTTCGGCGGGGCGCGCTCGCCTTCGGGCTCCTCGGCGGAGCCTTCTTCGGCCCGGGGGCTGTCCGGCTTCAGTGCATCTCCCACTTGATGAAGGGCTCCTTCACGTCGACCATGGCGTTCACCACCAGCTCCACCAGGCCACCGTAGGTGATTCCACTCCGTTCCAGCGCCCCGTAGTACTGCAGCATGTCACGGATCTGACCCTTGCAGTTCGAGCAGGGCGCGCAGACGTACTTCTTGACCTCCGGTCCGGGCTGGTCGGTGAACGCGTCCAGGATCTGCTTGAACTTGCGCCGGCCGGCCACGTTCACGCGCCACTCCATGAAGTTGTTCCCGGACATGACCGCGAAGCCGCTCCCACCTCCGCAGCAGTAGTTGTCCACGCCGTGGGGCGTCATCTCGCGGAACTGCGGGCAGATGTGGCGCAGGATCCGCCGCTGGGGCTCCACGATCCCGAGGTTGCGCACCATGTTGCACGGGTCGTGGAGGGTCACCGGAAAGTCGTTCTTGCCCGGGTCGAGCTCGAGCTTGCCGCTGAAGACGATCTCCTCGAGCAGGGGCAGGAAGCTCTCCCGCGGCACCGACATGTCGGCCGGCAGGACCCGGTCCGCGATGGTGATGAGCGCCTTGTGCTGATGCCCGCACTCGCCCATGACGATCCGGTTGACCTTCAGCTTCTTCGCGGCCTGGGTGTGCCGCAGCGCGACCCGGGCGAGCTGGACGTCGTCGTAGAAGAGCCCGTAGTTCACCCCGTCGTACCCTACCTCGTCCGACGAGAGGGTCCAGTCGACTCCGGCCGCGTTCAGGATGATGGAGAACGCCGCCGGGTTCTCGGGCCACGCCAGGACCTCGCCCGCGTTGTGGATGAGGAGGACGTCGGCGCCTTCCTTGTCCCACGGAGACTCGATCTCGAGGCCGGTCTCCTCCGAGACGTCCTCGTCGATGAACTCCATGTTGTCCTTGACCACCACCGGCATCATCCCGGTGGAGGACCCCACCTCGAGCTGCAGCACCGTGCCCTTCTCGTGGAGCTCCCGGGGCGCCCACCCGAGCTCCTGGCTGAAGACCTTCCGCAACTCGCGGGCGATCAGTCCGTTGTCGATGCCGATGGGACACACCTGGGCGCAGCGGCGGCAGAGGTTGCAGCGGTAGGCCAGCTCGTAGAGCCTGGAGACGGTGGCCCAGTTGAGGTCGATGTCCCCTCGCAGCGGGGCCAGGAGCCTGCCCGCCGGCCTCACGTACTTGTTGACCAGTCTCCGGAACACCTCCGACCGGTAGGTGGGACGGTAGATCTCGTTCCCCCCGCTCCCCTGGAAGACGTGACACGCGTCGGCGCACGTCTGGCATTCGGCGCAGTACTGCAGCGACAACGTGAGCGGCTGGAGGAAGGTCCAGTTGTTGTTGCGCTCGAGGGCCTTGCGCAGGCCGTCGACGAAGCGGTCGACGTACGCCTTCTCCTCCTCCTCGCTCTCCGGCCGCGGCAGCCCGAGGGCGATCGTGCCGTCGAGGTTGCAGACCACCCGCTGACGGGTGTCGTCGCCGATCTCCTTCCACGCCGGGAGCGCGTCGGGATCGTC
>JASFUL010000189.1:0-9438 GCA_050050315.1 Gemmatimonadota bacterium | reverse complement strand
CGTCCTGGCCGCCTTCGCCGTCGCCCTCGCAGCGACCTTCGGATACCTGACCTGGCGCATCTCCTCCGACGCGCTCGAGGCCGAGATGGACCGCAGGCTCGTGGAGATCCCCCGGGCCCTGGTGTCGTCCAACGCGTTCGAGGCGGACATCGTGATGACCTTCCGACCGGGCGCCGAGGCCCGCCTGGGAGGCTTCATCGAGCCGTACCGGGCGCGGCTGGACAGCCTTCCCGTGGAACAGGCGTTCATCTTCGACGCGGTCGGCTACACCAACCTCGTCTCCTCCGACTCCGCCATCGCCGTCGGCGACACGCTGACCCAGCTCCAGCCGCACGCCCGGGACGTCAATCGAGCGCTGGCGACCGGGGAGTCGACCACCGGCGTCTTCGAGGGACCCGAGGGGAGGATGTACAAGTACGGCTTCGTGCGGATGAGCCCCGACGAGCCCGCGGTTCTGGGCGTGCTGATCCCGGCGGACTTCTTCGAGCCGCTGGCCGACCTGCGGACCGTCCTGCTGTGGGGCACCTCCGTGGCGCTGGCGGTGGCCGTGGCGATCGCCGGCCTCCTGGCCGCCAACATCGCCAGGCCCCTGGAGCGGTTGGCCCGGGTGGCCCTGCGGATCCAGCGGGGGCGCATGGACCGGCCCGTGGAGCTCGAGAGGGGCGACGAGATCGGGCGACTGTCCCGGGCGATGGAGCGGATGCGCCAGGGCATCCTCGAGCGGGACGAGCAGCTCCGTCTGATGCTGGCGCAGGTCGCCCACGAGATCCGCAATCCCCTCGGCGGGCTCGAGCTGTTCGCCTCGGCGGCGGCCGAGACCGAGGACCGGGAGGAGCGAGGCCGGCTTCTCGGTCGGGTCCGCTCCGAGGTCGAGTCGCTGAACCGCATCATCGACGACTTCCTGATCTACGCCCGTCCGCTCCAGATCCGCGAGGAGTCGGCCGATCTCCGGCGACCCGTGCGGGAGGCCGCCGAGCTGGCCGAGGCGGAGATCCGGTCCGGGGGCCGGGAGCTGGAGGTCCGGCTTCCCTCCGAGCCCCTGTCCGCGGTGGTGGACCCCGACCGGGTGAAGCGGGCGGTGCTCAATCTCCTGCGGAACGCAGCCCAGGCGGCTTCCCGTCGCGTCCTGGTGCGGGCCGGGATGGACGAGACGGAGGTGGCCATCACCGTGACCGACGACGGGCCGGGCGTGCCCGAGGACGAAAGACGGCGCGTCTTCGAGCCCTTCATCAGCGACAAGGAGAAGGGCGCTGGGCTCGGTCTCGCGATCGTCCGGAAGGTCGTCGAGGCCCAGGGGGGAAGGGTGGAGGTGGGGGAGCCGACCGCCGAAGGGTTTGGGAAGGGCGCCGAGTTCCGCATATATTTCGTCGGGTTGCAGGAACCTCCGCCCGACGCTCGTTCTCCCCGCGGCTGAGCATTTCCGGCATGGCGCAGATCCTCATCATCGACGACCACGATTCCATGCGGGAGGGGCTCGAGCTCCTCCTCCGGCGACGTGGACACCGGACCCTCTCGGCGACCGGCGGTCAGCAGGGGCTCGACCTGCTCCGCGACGAAGGCGCCGACGTGGTCATCACCGACCTGAAGATGGCCAAGGTCGACGGGATGGATGTCCTCCGGGAGGTGAAGGAGGCGTCGCCCGAGGTCGAGGTCCTCGTCATCACCGGCTACGGCACCATCGAGACCGCGGTGGAGGCGATGAAGCTCGGCGCGGCCGACTTCATCACCAAGCCGTTCAGCTCCGAGGAGTTCGCGGTCAAGGTCGACCGCCTGGTTTCGGACCGGGAGCGGCGGGAGCAGCTCCGGCGCGAGAACGTGGCGCTGCGGGTCGAGAACGCCTCGCTCAAGGAGTCGGGGGAGGCGCGCTACGGGGAGATGGTGGGCGAGTCCGAGGCCATGCAGGAGGTCTTCCGCTGGGTGGACCGGGTGGCCCGGAGCGACTCGACGGTCCTCATCTACGGAGAGTCCGGGACCGGCAAGGAGCTCGTGGCCAGGGCCATCCACGCGACGTCGGACCGACGGAACGGGCCCTTCATCCGCGTGAATTGCGGCGCTCTCACCGAGGGTCTGCTGGACTCGGAGCTCTTCGGCCACGAGAAGGGCGCCTTCACCGGGGCCGAGCGTCAGCGTCGCGGCCGCTTCGAGCTGGCCGACGGGGGCACGCTCTTCCTGGACGAGATCAGCACCATCGCCCAGGCGACGCAGGTCCGGCTCCTGCGGGTCCTCCAGGAGCGGGAGCTCGAGCGCGTGGGGGGCGAGGACACCATCCCGGTGGACGTCCGCATCATCGCCGCGACGAACACCCCCGCCGAGGAGCTGCTGCAGCACGAGCAGTTCCGCGAGGACCTCTACTACCGTCTCCACGTGGTGCCGATCGTCCTCCCGCCGTTGCGGGATCGCAAGAGCGACATCGGCGTGCTCGTTCGGCACTTCATCCAGAAGCTGTCGGAGCGCACCCGCTCGCCGTGCCGCGACGTCAGCGACTCGGCGCTGGCACGCCTGGCGTCCCACGACTGGCCGGGCAACGTGCGAGAGCTCGAGAACGTGGTGGAACGAGCCCTCGTCATGGCGGACGGGGAGGTCCTGGACGCCGACGACCTCCCGCCCCTCGCCAACGGCGGCCTCTCGCCCGTGACCTCCGCCCGCCGGAACGGCGATCCGGAGATCCCGACGGGGGGCCTCGACCTCACCGAGGTGGTCGAGGGTATGGAGGAGAAGCTGCTCCGGAAGGCGCTGGAGCAGTCGAAGGGCGTGAAGGCGGAAGCGGCGCGCCTCCTGGGCCTCAAGCCGAGCGCCCTCTACTACAAGCTGGAGAAATACGGGATCGAAGCTTGAGCCATGTCCTCCAGGAGCCGGACCACCGTCCGCCCCGTCCGGCGGGGCCGTCGCCCGCGATCTGAACCGCGGGCCCGGACCCTGGCGTTCGCCGTGTTCGGGTTGGCGGGGACCGGCGGGGGACTGGTGCTTCCCCCGGTCGCGACCGCGCAGGAGGTTCCCCCCGAGGTGGCCATGGTGCGGCTCCAGGGCGAGTACGAGGCCGCCCGCCTGTCGTGCGAGGGAGCGGTGCGCGCCCGGGAGGCCCTTCAGCCGGAGTACGAGCTCCTGATCACCCGGGCGGGCCGAGCCGATGCGGAGAGCGAGGAGTGGCAGGCGGCCCAGAGCGAGCTCGTTCCCGTGACGATCCGCATCGACAACCAGCAGCGTCGGGTGACCGAGGTGTGCGGCGAGGCGGAGGACGCCCGGCGCGCCTATCTGGAGGGGCTCGACGCCGTCCGTCGGGACCTCGAGTCCGAGTTCGTCGCCACGGAGTCGCCGGAGCGGCAGCAGGACATCCAGGCCCTCCTGACCGACATCGAGAACCGCTACCGCGAGCTGGAGCGGGAAGGCGGAGGCCTGGCCGAGCAGCTCGTCATGCGCCCGGTGATCGACATCGACCCGCGCAACACCCCCGACGACGTGCGCCGGAAGGCGGCGCTCCTGGAGAACCTGATCGCCATGGCCGATTCGACGCTGGTGAGCCTCCAGGAGGAGGTGGACCGCCTGGAGGCCCGCCGCCGGAGCCGTCAGCTGCGGGAGAACTTCAGCGCGGGCATCTCGAGGTTCGGGGATACCCGGACGCCGGTCGGCACCGATCCCCGGGAGGGGGACGAGGGGGCCGGAGTGGCTCCCGACAGCACCGCCCTCAGCGGGGGCTCCCTGGAAGAGAGGATCGAGGCGCTCCATTCCACGGAGCTGAACCTCGAGTACTATCGTGAGCGGATGGAGGAGCGGCTGAGCGAGTTCCGCGCCTACCTCAGGAGGACGACGCTGTGAGGGGACGGAAGCGGTGGGCGGGGGGGCTCCTCTGCATGCTCCTGGTCGCGCCGTCGGGGCGCGCCGCGGGGCAGATCGTCTGGGACGATCTGGTGTTCACCGGCGGCTTCGCGGCCGAGCGGTACGAAGGGAACTTCTCCGCCGTGACGGTGCCCGTGATCGACTCCACCGACCACGCGTCGGCCGCCGTGGGCGAGTTCGGCGGGAACGGCGCCTTCCGGATCCCGGCGGCCCGCCTCACGGTGGCCTTCGACCTGGGGTTGAGACAGTTCGCGGCGGCCGGGTTCGAGCTGAGGGACTACGCGCCGCGCGAGTGGGTCGGACGGGTGGACATGGGGTGGCAGCACGGCTTCTTCGGGGTCGGGACGGTGGACGTCACCGGCTCGGCCCACGGGCGGCACGTCGAGGATCGTCCCCCCATGCCGCTCTTCCTCCAGCCGGGCTACAGCAGCTATCGCCTCGGAAGCCTCTTCCGCTCCGAGGTGGTGCAGGACGTCCGCTTCGACCTGGAGGTGGATGTCGAGGCCACGGACTACCAGGCCCCCGACAGTCCGGTCCGGCTCGATCTCCTCGACCGCCGGTCGTGGGGGATGGAGGCCGGAACCGCGTTCGGGCCTCTCGCCGTCGACCCCCGGGGAGGGGGTTGGAGCGTCCGCTTCCACGCCGGCTACCGGCACAGCGAGTTCGAGCACCAGTCGACCTTCGACGCCACGGATCCCCACCGGCGAGACCGGGTCGTGGAGGTCGGGGGCCTCTGGACCTACGACGGGCCGGTCTACGCCCAGGCCGGTCTCGAGGGGACGGTGAACCGGTCCAACTCGGACCGTCCCGAGTACGACGCCCTCAGCGCGCGTGGCCGGCTGTACTCGGCGTTGCCGTGGTGGGACCTGGGGGTGAACGTGCTGGCGGTGATCACTGGGAAGACCTACGTCCACGAGGTCCCCTTCACGCGGCTGGTCCCAGGCGAAGAGGCGGACAACGCCTCGGTCGTCTACGTGGACCTGAACCGTCCCTTCTCGCCGACGCTGGACGCGGCCGTCCGGCTGGGATGGACGCGTGCGGAGACGGACATCGGGGGCGCCTACTACTCCAGGTTCGGCGTGAGCTTCCTGATGTACTACCGACCGCCGGGATTCTGACGAGTCACGCGTCGAGCACGGGGGCCACGAGGGGACGTTCGGGATCCTCCGCGTCCGCCCACCGGGCAAGCACCCACGCCACCAGGCTCCCGTGGTGGGAGAGCCCGATCCGCCAGGCCCAGGGGCGTCCCGAGCGGAGCACCCGGGGAGGCGTCCGACCCGGTGGGCCCTCCGGGCTGACGATCTCGAGCTCGGCCTCCGGGACGCCCGCGAGCGCCGCGAGCTGAGCGCGGGCCAGCAGCCGCACCCGGGCCGAGGCCTCCGAGTGGATCGCCCGGAGCTCCCGCCCGGTGAAGCGGTCCGAGGGGATGTGTTCGACGGCAGCCAATCGGGCGCAGCCACCCTCGAGACGCACGCGCCGGGCCGATTCCTCCCGCCACGCCACGACGTGCACCCAGCCCTCTCCCGTCTCGCCGGACGCCGTCCAGCGGATCGCCAGGTCCCTCCACCGCACACGCCCCCGTCCGGGAGCCGACTCCTCCACCTCGAACGCCGCGTGCTCGAAGACGGGGGGCTCGCCCCGGACCACCGTCACGGTCTTGAACGCCGCTTCCTTGGCGGCCCAGCGTCGCCAGAGCGCCAGGTCGGGGTCGTCGGCCCGGCGCACGGCCGAGGCCTCGCGATCGGTCAGGATCCGCCGGAGGAAGCGGGCGTCCTCCACCCTGCCGCGGCAGCGGGGGTGGGAGAGGTCGACCACGTCGTTTCCCACGGCCGGCGGCGAGGTCCTCGGCGGTCCTCCCCGGCTCATCGCCGGCACCCTCGCCCCGGGGGCCCGGAGCGGAACCGCCGCGGGGGGGCGGGTGTCGTACGCGCCGCCATGAGCCGACTCGAAGACCGACTGAAGCGCTTCCGGGGCCTGGGCCGCGAGATGCGCATGCAGATGCTCCTGAGCTATGCGCGGAAGTTCCCCGAGCTCCCGCCGGAGCTACGGGAAGCCCGTGACGAGGGCTTCGGCCGGGTCCAGGAATGCCAGACGCCGCTCTTCCTGTGGGTGAGCGTGGGCGAGGACGACCGCGTCGTCATCCACGCCGACGCTCCCCGGGAGGCCCCCACGGTGCGGGGCTTCGTGGGCTTCCTCCTGGACGCCACGGAAGGAGCGACCGCCGACGAGATCGCGGCCATTCCCGACGACCTCCTCGACCGGATGGGCCTGGGAGAGATCCTGGGCGTCATGCGCACGCAGGGGCTGGGCGCCGTCATCCGGCGCATCAAGGGAGACGTCGGCCGGGCCGCGGCCGCTTCCTGACGGACGCCGCCGGGTCCGCGGCTACGACCCCTCGTACACGATGCGCCAGATCCGGCCCCGCTGGCTGTCCACCACGTAGAGCGATCCGTCCGGTGCCGTGGCCACGCCCACGGGTCTCGCGCTCTCCCGCTCTCCCCCCTCCGACCGGAAGCCGTCGGCGAAGACCTCCCACTCGCCCGTCGGTCGGCCACCGTCGAAGGGCACGAACACGACGTTGTACCCCTCCTGGGGCAGGGGCGCCCGGTTCCAGGAGCCGTGGAACGCGATGAACGCGCCCCCCTGGTAGCGCTCCGGGAACTGCCCGCCGGTGTAGAACGCGAGGTCGTTCGGTGCCCAGTGTCCCGGGAACGCGACGAGCGGATCCTCCGCGTCGGCGCAGCGCCCGACGGTCGAGCCGTCCCCGCCGTATTCGGGGGCGAGAAGCTTCCGCCCCTGCTGCCAGTCGTGGTAGCAGTAGGGCCAGCCGAAGTCGTCCCCGTCGTCGATGGCCACCAGCTCCTCGGACGGGAGGGCGGCGTTCTCCTCCACCGTGTACAGGTCCGGGAAGAGGTCGTGGAGCTGGTCGCGTCCGTGCTGGACCCCGTAGACCTGGCCCGTGCCGGGCTGGGTCGTGAGGGCGACGACGTTCCTCAGCCCGGTGGCGAAGCGGCGACCATCGGCCTGGGTCCGACCGGTCCCTTCGGCGCCGAATCGCCAGATCCCGGCCCGCTGCTCGAGCTGGGGGCACGGATCCAGACCCGCCGACCCAGCGGTCCGCGGCTGCTGCTGGCAGGCGTTGGAGGGCGCGCCGATGTTGACGTACAGCGCGCCGTCGGATCCGAGGGCGACGCTCTTCGCGGTGTGGTTGCGGTCGGCGGGCAGGCCCGACACCAGCGTCTCGGGCTCTCCGGACGGCGTGAGGGTGCCGGCCGGCACGTGGTATCGGAGGATCCGGTCCGGCGGCGCGAAGTACAGGCGGTCGCCGTCCAGGAGCACCTCGTTGCCACCCATGTCGCCCCACCGCTCCTCCACGTCGAAGCGCCCGTCACCGGTCGTGTCCCTGAGCGCCGTGACGCCCCCGCGCTCGCCGCCGCGTCGGTCGGGTCGCGCGACGAAGACGTCACCGTCGTCCCGCACCTCGATGTGCCGGGCCGGCCCGATGCCCTCCGACGCCACGACTGCGCAGAAGCCGTCGGGCAAGGTGAGACCGTCGTCGTCGGGAGCGCATTCGAGGGCCATCGGCCGGGTGACCGGATCGTCTTCGGCGGGCTCGGAGATGTCGCCCAGGTCGTCGCCGCCGGGGGAGCACGCCGTCAGGAGCGCGACGGTCAGGAGGAGGGAGCGGCCGACTCCCGGGAGGGGACGTAGGGGGTCGGACGAGGGGCGAAGCATCGTCGTGCCTCCAGCAGGAGGGCGGAGAGTGCGGAGACCCAGAGAATGGCCGGACCGGATCGGCACGGTCAAGGAGGGGGGGATGCGCGGCCGGCCCGCCGGGGGGGAGCGCCCAGCGCGGCCCGGACGTCGTCCGGGATCCGCGTGGGACGCCCGTCCTTCATCCAGACCGCCACCACGCGCGCCTCGGCCACCGCTTCCTCCTCGCCCCGCTCGCCACGGACGGCGCGCTGGACCAACGTCATGCTCGTGCCGCGGGCCTCCGCCAACCGGGTGCGGATCACCACGTCGTCCCCCAGGAGCACCTCGGCGCGGTAGTCCACCTCCACCCGCACGACGACCACCGCCCATCCGTCGGCGACCAGCTCGTCCGCCGGGTGCCCGGCGGCCTCCAGCGTCTCGAAGCGGGCCTGCTCGAACCAGTTCAGGAACACGGCGTGGTTCACGTGCCCGAAGCTGTCGAGCTCGTAGCTGCGGGCCCGGAAGCGGCTCCCGGCGGCCAGGGAGCCTCGGGCGGTGGGGCTGGAGTCGTCGGCCATTCGGGTCGGCACGTCTGGGGATGGACGGATCGCGGCGGGACCTTCGCGACCTCCGCTCGGGATACCGCGTTCCAGTCTCGACGGTCCCCCGCCGCCGGGCGCCCGCGGTACCTCCGCGCCCTCCGGGCGGCGGGGCGTTACGCGTCCAGCTCCCCCCTCTCCAGGAGCTCGACCAGCTCGGTGCGCGAGCTCAGGTCGAGCTTCTGGAAGATGTTGGAGAGGTGGGTGCTCACCGTCCGGGGGCTGATGCCCAGCGCCCGGGCGGCCCCCTTGTTGGAGCGTCCGCGGGCGACCACGAGGGCCACCTCCAGCTCCCGCTCGGTGAGCCCCGAGGGACCGGGGCCCCGGGCCCGGGGAGGCGGTCGTGTCCCGACCTCCCGGAACTGGCTCCGGGCCTTGTCGAGCTCCCGTTCGGCGCCGAGCTGGACGAAGATGTCGTGGACCCGTCGCAGCTCGGCCAGCGCGCCCTCGCGGTCTCCGATCTCGGCCAGCCGCCCGGCGAGCTGACGCCGGACCCGTGCCGCCGCCGGGACCATCGGGATGGCCTCCAGCGCCTCCGCCGCTTCCCGCATGGCCACCGCCCCGCCTTCGGGGTCGCCTTCCTTCCAGCGGATCATCGCCTCGCACGCGTCCACCCAGGCGCGCCCCAGGGCGTGGTCCAACCGCTCCGCGAGGTCCCGCATGCGGGCGGCGGTGCGGCGCGCGCCCTCCGTGTCCTCCAGCCACAGGTACGCCTCGGCCACCACCGGCAGGAGCCGGTGGAGGGTCCAGACCAGGTACCCGGTCCCCTCGGCGATCTCCACCCCCCGTTCTCCGAGCCGGATCGCCTCCTCGTGCTCGCCGACGGTGAGGTGATAGTGCGCCAGGCCGATGTACGCCGGGACCAGGGCGTGGACCGAGCGGGCGCCCTCCTCGTCGACGCCCGCGATCTCCCGGGCTTCGTCGATCAGCGCCCGGGCCCGCTCGAGCTCGCCGCGGCCCAGGTACATCGAGGAAGTCCACACCAGCAGACGCGGAAGCAGCATCCGCTGGTGGAGGGACCGGGCCAGGGCGATGGCTCGCTCCCCCAGCGCGATTCCCGACTCCCACTCTCCGGTCGCGTAGTGGTGCTCGATGGTCATCTCCGTGGTCCACAGCTCCAGCACCGGCGAGCGGAGCTCCTCGGCGATGGCCCGGGCCTCGTCCAGCTCCCGCGCCATCCCGGCGGTGTCCCCGCCGAGGCCGCGGGTCACCGCGACGGCCCAGTGCGCCCAGAAGGCCACCTGGGGGTGGTCCGTCTCCTCGGCGTACTCGAGGGCCCGGCGGGCGTGCTCGTAGACGTCCGCCGGGT
>JASFUL010000188.1:0-9477 GCA_050050315.1 Gemmatimonadota bacterium | reverse complement strand
CGGAGCTTCGCGGACGACGGGGGGCCGGACGACGAGATGGACGTCGTCGTGAACCGGCGATTCGTGGATCTGCTCGTCGATCCCACGCAGGACGCGATCGGCCTCGGCGTCGAGCTGAGCTGGGCGCGTGGTCGCATCGTCGGGGTGGTGGGTGACGTGGCGCCGGCCCTCGGCGAGCCTGCACGACCGATCGTGTACCTGCCCTTCCAGCGCGAGACGGTCCCCGGGATGTGGGTCACGGTACGGGCCGTGGGAGAGGCGGCTGCCCTCGTGCCGGGAATCCGCGAGGCGGTGCACGAGGTCGACCGTTGGGTTCCCCTGCAGCGCGTGGATCTCCTGGGTGAGAGCGTGGAGTCGTCGGTGGCGCCGCAGCGCTTCAATATGCTGCTGGTGGTGTCGTTCGCCGCGCTGGCACTCGTGCTCGCCGCGGTGGGGATCTACGGTGTGACGGCCCTGGCCGTGGCGTCGAGGCGGAGCGAGATCGGCATCCGACGCGCCCTTGGCGCCAGTGATCCACTGGTGGCGGCGGAGATCGTCAAGCGGGTGGCTCAGCTCACCGGGGTAGGCCTCGTGGTCGGGTTGCTCGCCGCGAGCGCCGGAGGGCGCCTGCTCGGGTCCGTCGTCGTCGGCGTCGAGCCCACCGACCCGGGCGTGCTCGCCGTGGTGATCGCCCTGCTCGGTGCGGTGGCGGTCCTCGCGGCCGGCATCCCCGTGGTCCGGGCCATCAGGATCGAGCCTACGGAGGCGTTGCGCGCGGAGTAGGCGGGGGCTCCTCCGCCAGCAGGGCGTCCAGCTGTCGATAGCTCGCTTCCATGCCGTCGGTCATTCCGGTGGACAACGCCGCGTCGCGGTCTTCCCGGGAGGCGTACTCGATCAGGCTGGTGACGGTGGTCACGCCGTCCCGCTCCATGAAGCGAACGGTGACCGTCGCTTCGCCGTCGCCCATGCTCTCTCCGGTGTCGCCCGGATCGAAGATCTCCGTATGACGCAGCATGGCCGGCGGGTGCACCTCCACGAACTTCCCATGGAAGCCGAAGTCGGTGGCGTCCTCGGCGGCCCGCCAATGCCAGCGGAAGCGGCCACCCACCCGCACGTCCATCTCGCACACGGGCATCGTCCAGCCCGGCGGACCGAGGAGCCACCGTCGCATCAGCTCCGGCTTCGTGAAGGCCTCCCAGACCAGGGTACGCGGTGCCTCGAACACCCTCGTCACCATCACCTCCCGGTCGCTGGGCAGGGACACCTCCGCGGCCTCGGGACTCCTCGTCATGCTCTCTCCTTGTCGCCTGCCTGCAGGCCCTCGAGCAGCGCGTCCAGGCGCTGGAAGTTGTCTTCCCAGACCTCGCGGTAGCGTTGGATCCACTCGGTGGCGGCCACCAGCGGCCCGGGCTCGAGGCGCCGCAGCCGCCGCTGCCCGTCCCGTTCGACGGAGACGAGCCCGGCCCGCTCGAGCACCTTGAGGTGCTTCGAGATGGCGGGCTGGCTCATCTCGAAGGGGGCCGCGAGCTCGCTCACGGACGCCTCCCGCTCCGCGAGCCGGGCGAGGATGCCACGGCGCGTAGGGTGGGAGAGGGCGAAGAACGTCGCGTCGAGGCGGTCTGTGGCGGCCATGAGGGATAACCGTGCAGTTATTTAACGATACGGTTATGCTACGGCTGCCGCCGTGTCAAGATCCACGTGTCCGGACCGGGCGAGATCCGTCTCGCAGGGGAAGGAATGGAGGATATACTTTATGTACCAAAGTACTTGACACGCCCAACTATCGCGATCAGATTCTCAGGTATCATGACACGACTCTCCCAGGCCAGGCAGGAGTCCGAGCCGATCGCCCTCAGCCATCGGGCGATGGAGGATCTGCGCTTCATCCGTCGCACGATGGAGAGCGGGAACTCGTTCACGGCCGTCCCGGGCTGGGGTGGCGTGTGGATGGGGGTGACGGCGCTGCTGGCGGCGGCACTGGCCGCCACCCGGGCGACCACGGAAGGGTGGCTCGGAGTGTGGGCCGGGGAGTCGCTGATCGCCATCGGCATCGGCGCCTGGGCGGTCCACCGCAAGGCCCGGCGCGTGGAGCTGCCCGTCTTGTCCGGGACGGGCCGGAAGGTCCTGTTGAGCTTCCTTCCGCCGGCGCTGGCCGGAGTGGTCGTGACGGTGGCGCTGTGGCGGGGAGGCGCGGCCGCGCTGATCCCGGGCACCTGGCTCCTCCTGTACGGAGTCGGGGTGGTCGCTGCCGGGACCTTCTCGGTCCGGGTCGTTCCCGTCATGGGGGTGTGCTTCATGATCCTGGGCGCCGTCGCGCTCCTCGCGGCGCCCGGTGCCGCGAACACCCTGATGGCCCTGGGCTTCGGGGGACTCCACATCCTGTTCGGGGCGATCATCGCGAGGGAGCACGGTGGCTGAGGGGGCCCGCTCCCGGAAGGAGGAACCCGGTCCACAGCCGGACCGAGGAGCGAGCGTGTCGCGCACCGCGGAGGTCGACACCAATCCGGTCGAGCTCGATCAGCTCATCCACGGGCGTGTGCGCCTGGGAATCGTGAGCGCGCTGGCGGTCGAGACGTCGCTGACGTTCAACGAGCTCAAGGAGCGGTTGGACACCTCCGACGGAAACCTCAGCGTGCACGCGCGCAGGCTCGAGGAGGCGGGATACCTCGAGATCACGAAGTCGTTCGAGCGCCGGCATCCCAGGACCGACTATCGACTGACCGACCGGGGCCGGAAGGCGCTCGAGCGGTATCTGGATCACATGGAGGCTCTGATCGAGCGGGTGCGCGAGTAGGCCTGCGGCGGTTGCGCCCCCTTCACCTTTGTGGACGTCACTTTATGATTTCAAGTACTTTAGAGTTCCACGTTGCGATCATCATGGACGGCAACGGTCGCTGGGCCACGGGCCGGGGGC
The DNA here is from genome assembly GCA_050050315.1 of Gemmatimonadota bacterium. Taxonomy (GTDB): domain Bacteria; phylum Gemmatimonadota; class Gemmatimonadetes; order Longimicrobiales; family Gaopeijiaceae; genus JASFUL01. Next base: position 6,584 of record JASFUL010000188.1, on the reverse strand, counting down.
GGCTCCGACCGGCGGGCCACGTGGCGGGGGCGAGGGCGGTCCGGCGCACCGTCGAGGCGGCCCCGGACCTGGGGATCACCATTTTGACCCTGTACGCGTTTTCGTCCGACAACTGGCGACGCCCGCCCTCGGAGGTCGATCACCTGATGCGGCTCTTCGAGAGCCACCTGCGGTCGGAATGCGACCGCCTGGTCGAGAACGGCGTGCGCCTGAGCGTGATCGGGCGCCGGGACCGGTTGCCGGAGGGGCTCAGGAGCCGGATCGAGACGGCCGAGGCGCGCACGCGCCCGGGCCGGCGGCTCCACCTGCGGATCGCCATCGACTACTCGGCCCGGGAGGCGCTCGTGACGGCCGCGGCCTCGCTCCAGGGCGGGCCGCCTCCCACGCGGGACGCCTTCCGTGAAGCCCTGGCACGCGGCATGAACGCTCCCACGGGGACGGGCGACGTGGACCTGCTGATCCGGACCGGCGGCGAGCAGCGGCTGAGCGACTTCCTCCTCTGGGAGTCCGCCTACGCCGAGCTCGTCTTCACGGACACGCTGTGGCCGGACTTCACGGCCGACGACCTGGCGGCCGCCGTTCGCGAGTTCACGAGCCGGGAACGGCGTTTCGGCGGCGTTTCCCCGAGCGAGGGATCCCACCAGGACGGCCCTCGGCCGATCCGGAGGGCTGCCCCATGAACACGCGTCCGCTACCGATGGCCGCGATCCTCGCCGCCGGGGTGGGAATTGGCTTCGCCGGGGACTTCCTGCTCCGCGCCCCCGGGGGACCCGGACTCAACTTCACCCTGCTGTTCGTCGGCCTCGCGGCCTCGGTGGTGATCGTGTCTCGGAGCGGGGGGCCCCGCCTCGGCCGGGAGGCCTCCCTGTGGGTCGCCCTGGGTGTGCTCTTCGGCGCCGGACTCGTGTGGCGCGGGTCGGAGCTGCTCCGCTTCCTCGCGTTCGTGGCGGCCTGCACGGCGTTCGCTCTCCCGGCGCTCCACGCGGGGAGGCCCTGGGTGAGGCGAGCCCGTGTGCCCGACCTGCTCGAGGCCGTGACGGCGGCGGGGCTCCACGCGGGACTGGGGTCGCTACGTCTGTTCCAGAAGGGCCGATGGGAGACGGTGGGGTCCGAGGAGTCCCGGGGCACCGCGCGGGTCGTGATCCGTTCCGCGACGGTGGGGGTCCTGCTGGCCGCCGTGCCCCTCCTGGTGTTCGGCGCCCTCTTCTTCTCCGCCGACCCCGTCTTCTCGACGATCGTGGAAGACTTCGTGAGGATCGATCTGCGGACGTTGGCCTCGCATCTGACCGTGGCGGCCATCCTCTCCTGGCTCGCCTGCGGATACCTGACCGGGCTCTCCTCCGGGACCCGGCTGGACGGCCTACGGGGGATCGGCTGGGCGCGTCCCTCCCTCGGCGTGGCCGAGGTGGCCGTCGCCCTCGGGTTGGTGGACCTGCTCTTCCTGGGGTTCGTGACGGTGCAGTTCCGATATCTGTTCGGAGGCGCCGAATGGGTCGAGGTCACGCCCGGGCTCTCCTACGCCGCCTACGCCCGCCAGGGCTTCTTCCAGCTGGTCGCAGCCACGGCGTTGGGCCTTCCGTGGCTCCTGGTGGCCGACGGGCTTCTCCGTGAGCGAAGCGCCTCGGCCCGCTGGATCTTCCGGACGCTCGCCGGCGCCCAGCTCGTGCTCCTGCTCGTCATCGTGGCTTCGGCGGTCCAGAGGATGCGGGCGTATCTGGACGCCTACGGCCTCACCGAGAGTCGCTTCGTCGCCACGGGCGTGCTCGGCTGGTTGGCGCTCCTGGTCCTCTGGTTCGGCGCCACGATGCTGCGCGGGCGGCGCACGCCGTTCGCCTTCGGCACCCTTGTGAGCGCGTTCGCCCTGGTCGCGCTGCTCCAGGTGGCCGATCCGGCCGCCCGGTCCGTGCGTAGCCAGCTCGAGCGGGCCGAGGTGGCCTCGCTCGTCGATACCGGATCGGGCTCCCGCCTGGACGTCGAGTACCTCACCACCCTCGGGAGCGACGCGACGCCGATCCTCGTGGCCCGTCTGGACGAGCTGGACGAGGCGGGCCGGTGCGAGGTCGCGCGGAGGCTCCTCTCTCGGTGGGGCCCGGAGCGGGAGGACGACTGGAGGAGCTGGAACCTCGCCGACCGGCGCGCGCGGCAGCGGGTACGCGCGGACGCGGCGCGGCTCCGGGCGATGGCGGGGAACGGGGAGGATTGCGGCTGAGGCGCGGCCGGGGGATGCGGCAAAGATTCCGGGAGGCGGAATGGTCCTTCCGGTAGGAGCCGGCTCCGGGGGTGGAGAAGCCAGGAGCGGCGCGGGCTCATCGATGGCACGGTTGTCGCCCCCGGCGGGATGGACCCCCCGACTCCCCGGTGCCCGAGGTCGACCATGCCCGCCCGCAGCAGAGCTCCGTCCGCCGGAGCCCGTCTCCACACCCTCGTCGCACGGAGGATCGCCCCGAGCCTCGTCCTGGCGTTCGCCCCGGCGAGCTGCGACCTGCCCACGGAGGCGCCCGTGCTCGAGTCCCGCTGGATCGTCCCGGGGCTCGAAGCGACCGTGGAGGTGGACGAGCTCCTCCCTCCGGACATCGTCGTCACCCCGGACCGTGGCGCCTTCTCCGTCTCGGTGGCTCCCGTCACCGCGAGCAGCACCGTCGGTGAGATGTGCCCCGCCTGTATCCCCGCCAACGGCTTCACCGTGCCCAAGCCGGCCTTCGAGGCGCGGTTCGAGGGCTCCTCGGAGCTCCCGCTGGGGGTCCGCAGCGCGATCCTGGCGCCCTCCTCCGTGGACATCGAGGCGTCCCACGATTTCGCCTTCGACCCGCTCCGGCCCGGGGGGGACGAGCGCGGGAGCATCGTGCTGTCCGTCCGATCGGGTGGGGTCCTGATCGCGGCGGACACGGTCCGCGGCGCCACGACGGCGTTCGGCCCGAACGACGAGATCACCCGCACGCTGGATCTGCCGGGAGGCACCCGGTTGGTCTCTCCGGTGACCCTCGAGGTCACCCTCGTCTCGCCGGAAGGGGAGCCGCTGACGCTCGACGTCTCGGGGCGTCTCACGGTCACGGGGACGGCGGCGGTCGAGGTGGCCGAGGCCGTAGTCGACGTCGGGGGCGAGACGGTGGACTTCCCTCGGACCTTCCTGGACGTGGGCGCCGTCGACGACGGTCTCGTCCAGCGGGTGGAGCGGGGGGCGTTCGTCCTCGACGTCTCCAACCCGTGGGGCGTCGGCCTTCCCATGACCCTGACGATCGAAGGCGGCCTCGCCGGGCCGGTCGTCAAGCAGCTGAACGTGGCCGCCACGTCGACGTCCCTCGTCGAGGTGGAGCTCACGGGACCCGAGCTCCGGTCCTTCCTCGGACAGGAGGGCGTGGTGCTCACCGGTTCTGGGCAGATCCCCGACGCGACCGACCCCGTGCTCCTCCGCCCCGACCAGCGGGCTCTCATCGACGCGAATCTCGACCTGACCCTCAGGGTCGGAGGGTGAGGCGATGACGACCATCCGGGCAGGCTCCCGCTCGACGGCGCTCCTTCTGGCTGCGCTCTCCGTGACCCTCTCGTCCGGCCCCGCCGCGGCCCAGCTGGCCCGGGCCTCGGCCGCGGATTTCGGGCTCGGGAACGCGGTCACCGCCACCGCTCGCGGTTTCTCGGCCATCGCCGGCAACCCCGCGGGCCTCGGGATGCCCGGCACCGGCCGGTTCAGCCTGGCGGTGCTGCCCCTCCAGCTCCGCCAGGGCCTGGAGCCCGTCGGCCTGGGCGACCTCGCGGACTTCGGCGGGCGGGTCGTGCCGGACGCCGTGAAGGAAGCGTGGCTGGCCGACGTCCGTGCGGACGGCGGCGAGGTGGGCAGCAGCGAGGCGGGGGTCTCGGGCCTCGCGCTCCAGGCGGGCCGGATGGGCGTGCAGGTCTCCACGCTGGCGGCGGGGCGGGGTCGCCTCGTGCCCGACGCCGCGGAGCTGCTGCTCTTCGGCAACGCGGGGCGCTCGGGCGAGCCCGCCGGGTTCGAGCTGGCCGGGTCGACCCTGGACGGGTGGGCCGTGAGCACCGTCGGCGTGAGCTTCGGGCTCCCCATCGGGGAGGACCCGGGCCGGAGCCTGGCCGTGGGCGCAACCGTCAAGTACTCGGTGGGCCACGCCGTGGTCGTCGGACGGGACGTGGGGAGCGCCGTCGGGAACGATCCACTGGAGGTGGCGATCGACTTTCCCGTGCTGTCCACACCCGTCGACGACGCCGGGCTGGAGAACGGGTCCGGTCTCGGTCTCGACCTGGGCGTCGCCTGGGAGCGGGGTCCGCTCCGTCTCGGGGCCACGGCGCAGAACGTCCTCAGCACGTTCGCATGGGACGTGGACGGGATGGTGTTTCGCCCCGGCACGGCCCTCTTCAACGAGGACGAGTCGGGCTCGGACTTCGACGAGCGCCCGGGCGAGGAGGCCCCGGAAGCGCTGCGGGCGGCCGTGGACGAGCTCGGCTTCGCCCCGCTGCTGGCGGTCGGGGGTGCCTACGAGCTGGGGCCGGAGCTGACCGTGGCGGCGGACGTCCAGAAGAGGTTCGGCGAAGGGATGGGCGTCGACCCCGACTTCCGGGCCGCGGTGGGACTGGAGGCGCGCCCCACGCCGGTGCTTCCGCTGCGGGCCCACGTGGCGAAGATCACCGGGGGATACCAGCTCGGCGGGGGCCTGTCCCTCGTCCTGGGACCGGTCACGCTCAGCGGCGGCGCCGCGGTCCAGGTGGGCGAGCCCCAGAACGCCACGATGGGGATGTTCACCCTGTCGTTCGGGGGACGCTGACCCGTCGATCCGCGGCGGCCGGCGTCCTCACCGCCGTCCCCTCCGGGGGGTGAAGAAAAGCACCTCGCCGGAGGGGAGCTCGGCCGCGATGGGACCTCGCCGGATGTCGTCGAGGGCGATGGCGCCCGAGGGGCGAACCCCGGACGCGCCGGCGGGCGGAGCGCACGCCGGGGCGCACGCGGGCACGGCGTAGTCGTCGGCGGCTCCGAGGTTCACCGTGTACGCGAAGTCGCCCACGGCCGCGATCGTCATGGAGCTGATGGGAATGGGTCGCCCCGCGGGCTCCAGGTACCCCGTCATCATCTCGTGGTCGAACTCGCCCTCGTCCCAGTGGCCGTAGGCCGTCCCCGATCCCCCGTCGGCCTCGATGGGGGCCTTCGCGGCGCCTTCGCTCCCTCCGCCCAGGGTCCCGGTGAACTCGGCGTTGCCCCCGGCGCCCTCGTACCGCGGGTCGGGACCGTCCGAGCCGCTGATCAGGTCCGAGCCACCGAAGAACGACGACGTCTCCCAGAGCGTGCCGATCCCGACGATGTGGCCGACCTCGTGGAAGACCAGCGCGAAGGTCTGCAGCGCGTCGAGGCTTCCCAGGTCGCTCGTGTCCAGGGTCAGGCGCCCGAAGGCGGTGGCGAGGTTGGGCGACCCCCCGGCGCCGACGCGCACCGAGCACGGGCCGGCGGAGCCGAGCGTACCTCCACCCCCGTCGATGTTGGCCAGGTTCAACATGACGAGCATGTCGTCGAAGCCCTCTCCGTTCAGCGCCCGCGCGTTTCCGCCGCACGCCCCCGCGCTCCAGTAGCCGGGAGGGTAGGAGACGTCGGGGAAATCGCCCGTGATGACCTGCTCCCACCGGGCTAGGGCGTCCTCCACGGCGGCGATGACGGAGGGCGCCGGAATGGTCTGGCCGGCGCTCACGTTCATGGTCCAGACGTTGAAGGCGCTCGCCGGGCTCGGGGAGATGCGGACCGCGTACGTCTTCCGGTCGGTCGTGCCGCCGCCCGCCGCCTGGATGGTGAAGTAGTGGAGGCCGGCCGCGGCGGGCGTCCCCGTGAGGGCGCCCGTGGCCGGGTCGAGGGCGAGGCCCGGAGGGAGCCCCCCATCGACCACGGAATAGGTGATGTCCGCCGCGCCCGACGCCGACACCCCGTCCGAGTAGGGCGTGCCCGGGTTTCCTCCTTCGAGGTAGTCGGTGTCGAGGGTGATCGGCGCCGGGGGATCGACCGTGATGTCGAGGCTCCTCGAGTCGGTCCGGCCGGCGCTCGTCACCTGGACGGTGAAGGTACGAGTGCCCGCGCCGGTCGGGGTGCCCGAGATCCGACCGGTCGCTCCGTCGAGGGTCAGTCCGTCGGGCAGGCCGTCGGCGGTGATCTCCCACGCGTAGGTCGCTCCGTCTCCGCCGGTGGCGGACAGCGTGGCGTCGTAGCCCACACCGACCCTTCCGTTCGGGAGCGAGGTCGTGGTGATCGACGGCGGACCCACGATCGCGAGGGAGAAGTCCGCCCGTGCCGACTGGCCGTCTCCGCTCGTCACCGTGACGACGAGCTCCGTGGTCCCGGCGTCGCTCGGAGTGCCGGCGATCTCGCCGGTGGAGGCGTCCATCGAGAGACCCGGGGGGAGCGTGCTCGCCGAGAAGAAGTACGTACCGTCGCCCCCGGTGGCTCCGACGGTGTGGCTGTACGCCGTCCCCACCTCGCCGCCGGGCAGGGCGGCCATTTCGATCTCGAGCACCTCGAAGACCTCGATGGTCAGGTCCGCGGTGGCCGTCTGGCCGTCGCCGCTCTCCACGCGCACCGAGAAGTCGAACGCCCCCGTCAC
>JASFUL010000187.1:0-9506 GCA_050050315.1 Gemmatimonadota bacterium | reverse complement strand
CGAGCCGGCCGGCGCGGAGCTCCGACATCCGGGTCAGCGTGGGGTCGAACACGGGCGTGTCGAGATCGACCTCCCCTTCCCGTGCCATCCGCCCGAACTCGCCCCGGGGCGCGCGGCAGACCCGGCCCTCGCCGTCCCGCCAGTAGACGGGCCCGTGGCCCGTGAGCGGAACGTCGAGCCGGCGCTCGAGACGCTTCAGCACGTTGACCATGGCGTCGATGGAACAGCCGGACGGCGGCGCGGTGCGCTCGTCCACGCCCACCACCAGGAAGCGGCCCTCCCGCCACTCCCGGGCGCACGTCAGCGGGTCCTCGTGCGCCTTCCACGACTCGAGGAAGCGGTCCACCTCGACGAGGAGCTCGCGCTCCTCCTCGGGCTCCAGCGTTCGTCCGGTCCCGAAGATCCAGATGCGGGCGTCGTCGGGCAGCGCGTCGATGTCGGTCCTGGGCATGGGATCCCTGCGGTTCGTCGGTCGGTGCTTTCCGCTGCGGCGCCTCCCTACCCCCGGACGCCGCGGAAGATCGCGCCGGATAGGTCGACCGGTGGGATCAGCCCGGGGCCGCGCTGGCTTCGACGCCCTCGTCCGCCTCCCCGACCTCGGGCGGGCTTCTGGACCCGCCTTCCGCACCCTCCTCGGCCTGCTTCCGTCCCCTCCCCCTCCCCTTCGCCCGCCTCCGCGCCGCCAGCTCCGCGGCACGGGCCTCGGCCTCCCGCGCCTGGGGTGGGACCTTGTCCAGCAGCACGGCGATCCAACGCAGATCCGGCGTGTTCTCGAGAACGATCCTGAGGACCATGGTGAGGGGAACGGACAGGAGAGCGCCCACGGGGCCCCACACCCAGCCCCAGAAGATGAGGGAGAGGACCACCACGAGCGTGCTCAGGCCCAGACGTCGGCCCATCAGGTTCGGCTCGATGAGGTTGCCGAAGAGCGTGTTGATCCCCAGGTAGCCCAGGCCGACGAGGAGCATCCAACCGAGGTCGTGGAGGATCAATGCCAGCACCATGGCCGGCACGGCCGCGATGATCGAGCCGATCGTGGGAACGAAGTTGAGGACGAACGCCACCAGGCCGAGCAGGATGGGGAAGTCCAGGTCCATCAACCAGCAGAAGAAGCCGGCCACGACACCGGTGGCGAGGCTGACCAGCGTCTTGATGCCCAGGTACGCCTGGACCTCCTCGATGGTCTTGGTGATACGAATCCTGCCGGTCCGGTCCTGCCCCAGGAGCGCCTGGAACTTGAACGGAAAGACCGTGGCCTCGGCCAGGATGAACACCATGATGAGGGCGACCAGGAATCCGAGCGAGAAGATGGAGGCCACCGTTCCGAGCGTCGTGCCCACGAAGTCGAAGATCGGCTCGGGGTCGAGGATCCGCTCGAGCTGGAGGTACTCGAGGTACCGCTCGGGGACGTCGTGGCCCCGCATCCAGTTGCTCCAGCCCGTGATCAGGTTCTCGACGGCGATCTGGTACCGGGGGAGCTTCTCGTTGAGGTTGCCGACCGAGTTCGCCGCGAGGAGGACGACGAGGCCGAAGAGGAGGACGTCGAGCAGGACCGTGAGGCCGATGGCGGCCGGCGCCGGCACCCGGCGCATGCGGAGCCCGAACATCACGGGCATCGAGACGACGGCCAGGAAGAGGGCGAGCGAGAACGGCACGAGGATGGGGGCGGCGGCCCGGAGGCCGGCCACCACCACGACCAGGGAGGCGAGGATCAGGAGAAACCTCGCGCCCGGGTTGTCGTCCATACGCTCGAAGACCATGCTACGTCCCGACCCGCTCGATCACCTGCGGCGAACACCGTGGGCCCGCTCCCGCGGCGCCCGTCTCTCCAATATACGCACGAACCATGTCCGACGGTTCTGAAACATCCCGGCGCGTCGTCCGGGTCAGCCTGGACGACGAGACGCTCCTGGCCGACTGCCGGATCGACACCTTCCGGGCCGGTGGCAAGGGCGGACAGCACCAGAACACGACCGAGAGCGGCGTGCGGATCACCCACCTCCCCACCGGGGTCTCGGTCGAGGCGCGGGACGACCGGAGCCAGCACCGCAACCGGACCATCGCCCTCAAGCGCCTGAAGTCGAAGCTCCGCCGGATGGCGCACCGCCGGAAACCCCGAAAGAAGACGAGGGTGCCACGGCGCGAGAAACGGAAGAGGCTGGAGAACAAGCGACACCGCTCGCGCGTCAAGAAGATGCGGAAGCCCCCGCCGCGGGACGGGATGGAATAAGCCGGTCCGAGGCGGCTCCCGCGCCCGGAGATTGCGGCCGCCATGGGCGATCTCTAGAATCGGAAGGTCCGAGGTCCCCCGCTATTCGCGCTCCAGTCAGGAACCGCCGACCGTGAGCCCTGCCGAGAAGGTCCGCGTGCTGGTGATCGACGACGACCCGGGCGACTTCACCATGGCGCGGGCTCTCATCGAAGCCATCGACGACCCCTCGACCGAGTACCGCGTCGACTGGGCGTCCACCTATCCCGAGGCCCTGGACACGTTGGACCAGAAAGCCTACGACGTGTTCATCGTGGACTACTTCCTGGAAGACCACGACGGGCTCGAGCTCGTGAGGGAGGCGCGGCGGAGGGGTGTGCGGGAGCCCATGATCATGCTGACGGGCCGGGGTAGCCGCGAGGTGGACGTCGAGGCGATGAAGGCCGGCGCCTCCGACTACCTCGTGAAGGGAAAGATCGACCCGGACCTCATGGAGCGGGCGATCCGGTACGCCCTGGAGCGAAGGCGCGCCGAGGAGGCGCTGCGCGACTCCGAGGAGAGGCACCGCAGCATGTTCGACCACCTGCCCATCGGCCTCTACCGCGTGTCGCCCGAGGGCGACTTCATGGAGGCCAACCCCGCGCTGGTCCGGATCCTCGGCTATCCGGACGCGAGCACGCTCCAGCAGCGGTGGGCCTCGCAGCTCTTCGTGAATCCCGACGACCGGGAGCGCTTTGTGGCGCTCCTCGAGCGCGAGGGGGTGGCCCGGGGCTTCGAGACGACCCTGGAGCTCGAGGACGGCACCCAGGTCCGGGTCCGCAACACGGCCCGCGCCCACCGCGACCCGGACGGCGCCACGCGGTACCTCGAGGGCGCCGTGGAGGACGTGACCGACGAGCGGTGGGCCGCCCGCCTGCGGGAGAGCGCCGAGCGCTTCGACGCCGTGTACCAGCGCTCCGGCCTCGCCCTCGTGCTCGTCGACCTCGACGGCGCGGTGGTCGAGGGAAACACGGCCTTCCTGAGGACCTTCGGGTACAGCAACGACCGCATTCGTGGCACGCCGCTCTCCGACCTGGGCGCCGCGGCGGACCGCCCTCCGATGGCCGCCGACGTCGAGGCCCTGTCCCAGGGGGAGAAGGGAGACCTGGACGTCGAGCGCCGGCTGGTGGGCGGTGACGGCACCGTCCTGTGGGCACGCCTCCGGGGCACGCTCATCCGCGACTCCGCGGGCCAGCCGAACCACGTCCTGCTGATGCTGGAGGACGTCGCGGAGACCGGCGAGAAGGCCTGACGCCGCGTCCGACGCAACTCCCCTCGCGGGCCGGCCGCCCGGGAGCCCAGTCCGGGTCCGTCTTGACCCTCCACCGCCCAGTCGGCTTCTTCCGGCATGCCGTCCCGCGACCCTGCCTCCGATCGACCGGGTGACCCCCTCGCCGACGCCGCCTCGCCGGTCCGCACGTGGTTCCAGGCGGCGTTCGCGGCCCCCACCTCGGCCCAGCGGCTCGGGTGGCCGCCCATCTCGGCCGGGCATTCGACCCTCCTCCTGGCGCCCACGGGCTCCGGCAAGACGCTGGCGGCGTTCCTGACCGCCATCGACCGGATGATGTTCCGCGTGTCGGCGGACGCTCCCGACCGGACGCGGGTCCTCTACGTCTCTCCCCTCAAGGCCCTCGGGGTCGACGTCGAGCGGAACCTCCGGGCACCCCTGGCCGGCATCCGGGCCGTCGCCCAGCGCCAGGGTGTCGCATTCCGCACGCCCCGCATCGGCGTCCGGACCGGGGACACGTCGGCCCGCGAGCGACGGCAGTTGATCGCCGAGCCCCCCGACATCCTGATCACCACCCCGGAATCGCTGTACCTCATGCTCACGTCGCGGGCGCGCGCGACGCTCCGGCACGTGGAGACCGTCATCCTCGACGAGATCCACTCGGTGGCCGCGTCGAAGCGGGGGGTCCACCTCGCGCTCTCCCTGGAGCGGCTGGAAGGCGAGCGTCGGCTGGGGATGAGACCGCACGCCCGCGGCGACGACGACGAGCCGCTGAGCCCCGCCAGCTCGGACGCGTTCACGGCCGAGCCCCCGACGCCCCTGCAGCGCATCGGTCTGTCGGCCACGCAGCGCCCCCTCGACGAGATCGCCCGCCTGCTCGGCGGCCTGGAGGCCCCGGAGCCGGACGGGGCGCCCCGACCCAGACCCGTCCAGATCGTGGACGCGCAGGATCCCAAGCGGTACGAGGTGATCGTCGAGGTGCCGGTCGAGGACATGGCCCGGCTGGGGGAGCCGACGGACGAGATGCCCTCGGGCCCGGTGGCCGGTGGACCCCCACGGCGCTCGATCTGGCCCTCGATCCATCCCCGGCTGGTCGAGCTGATCCGGGAGCACAGGTCGACCCTGATCTTCGTCAACAGCCGGCGACTGGCCGAGCGACTCGCGGCCGCCATCAACGAGCTGGCGGGCGAGGAGCTCGCGATGGCCCATCACGGGTCCATCGCGGCCGGGGCGAGGGCCGACATCGAGGACCGTCTGAAGCGGGGGCAGCTCCCCGCCCTGGTGGCCACCGCCACGCTCGAGCTCGGCATCGACATGGGGGCCATCGACCTCGTCGTCCAGATCGAGTCCCCTCCCTCGGTGGCGTCGGGCATCCAGCGCTTCGGACGCTCGGGCCACCGGGTGGGAGAGACGTCGAAGGGCGTGATCTTCCCGAAGTATCGTCTGGACCTCGTCTCGTGCGCAGCGGTGGCCGAACACATCCGGGAGGGGCACGTGGAGGCGACGCGCTACCCTCGCAACGCGCTGGACGTCCTCGCCCAACAGATCGTCGCCACGGCCGCCACCGGTCGGGTGGACGTCGACGCGTTGCTGAGGCTGGTCCGCTCGTCGGCCCCCTACGCCGAGCTGTCCCGGGCCTCGTTCGAGGGGGTCCTGGACCTGCTCAGCGGACGCTATCCCTCCGACGACTTCCGGGAGCTCCGGCCCCGCGTGACCTGGGATCGGCTGGGGGGCACCCTCGAAGCCCGGCGCGGCGCGCGGATGATCGCCGTCACCAGCGGCGGCACGATCCCGGACCGTGGGCTCTACGGCGTCTTCCTGGCGGGGTCCGAGCCCCCCGCCCGGGTCGGGGAGCTGGACGAGGAGATGGTCTTCGAGTCGCGGGAGGGTGACGTCTTCCTGCTGGGGGCCTCGTCGTGGCGGATCGAGGAGATCGAGGTCGACCGGGTGCTGGTGACGCCGGCGCCGGGAGAGCCGGGGAGGATGCCCTTCTGGAGGGGCGAGGGACCGGGCCGCCCGGTGGAGCTCGGTCGGGCCATCGGCGCCATGTGTCGGGAGCTCCTGGAGGACGACGAGGACGCCGCCCACCAGCGGCTCGAAGAGCGCCACGGCCTCGACGAGCGCGCCGCCCGCAACCTGCTGGAGCTCCTGGCCGAGCAGCGGGAGGCCACCGGGGCCGTGCCCTCCGATCGCGCGGTGGTGCTGGAGCGCTTCGTCGACGAGATGGGCGACGAGCGCGTGGCCCTCCTCACCCCCTTCGGAAGCCCCGTGCACGCGCCGTGGGCGATGGCGGTGGCGGCGACCCTGCGTCGGGAGCACGACCTGGATGTCGACGTCATGTGGTCCGACGACGGCATCGTCTTCCGGCTGACCGCCATGGACGAGCCCCCCGACGACCGGGCCTTCGTGCCCGACCCCGGCGAGGTGCGCGACCTGGTCGTGGACGAGCTGGCGGGCACCGTCCTCTTCGCCGCGCGCTTCAGGGAGAACGCGGCCCGGGCCCTCCTCCTGCCCCGGCGACGCCCCGGCCGCCGCACCCCCTTGTGGCTACAGCGCCGTCGCTCCGCCGATCTCCTCCGGACCGCGGCGGACCACCCCGAGTTCCCCGTCGTGCTCGAGACGTACCGGGAGTGCCTCCAGGACGTCTTCGATCTGGAGGGCCTGGTCGACCTCCTGGCCGGAGTGCGGGAGCGGCGTGTGCGCCTGGTGTCGGTTTCGTCCGACCGGCCCTCCCCCTTCGCCGCCTCTCTCCTGTTCGGCTACGTCGCGAACTTCCTCTACGAGGGCGACGCCCCCCTCGCCGAGCGGCGGGCTCACGCGCTCACGCTGGACCACGCGCAGCTCATGCGCCTCCTGGGTGAGCCCGAGCTGCGCGAGCTCCTCGAGGAGGAGGCCGTCGAGGCCGTGGGCCGCCGGGTCCGCAGGCTGGACGGGCGGCGACCCCTGCGGGACGCCGACGACGCCCACGACCTTCTCCTCGACCTCGGCGACCTGACGCTGGAGGGCGTCCGGGCCCGCACCGACCGGCCCGAGGACGTCCCGAGGTGGCTGGAGGCGCTGGGGAGAGCCCGGCGCACGGTCGAGGTCCGGGTCGCCGGCGAGTCCCGCTGGATCGCGGCCGAGGACGCCGGCCGGTACCGCGACGCCCTGGGCGTGGTCCCGCCCGGGGGCCTTCCCACGAGCTTCCTCGACCCCGTCGAGCACGCGCTCGAGGACCTGGTGGCGCGGTTCGCCCGCACCCACGGGCCCTTCACCGCCGCGGACGTCGCCGCGCGGCTCGGGCTGGGCGTGGACCCGGTGATCAGCGCGCTGGAGCGCCTCGCGGAACGGGGACGGGTGGTCGCAGGGCACTTCCTGCCCGGCGGCACCGGCCACGAGTGGTGCGACCCGGGGGTTCTGAGGCAGATCAAGAGCCGCTCCCTCGCGGTCACGCGCTCCCGGGTCGAGCCGGTGGAGCCCCCCGTGCTGGCCCGCTTCGCCTCCCGGTGGCACGGGCTGCACCGTCCGGCGAGGGGACCGGACGCCCTCCTGGACGTGGTCGAGCAGCTCCAGGGCGCACCGCTTCCCGCCTCCGACCTCGAGGAGTCCGTGCTCCCGTCGCGCCTGGCCGACTACGACCCCCGCGACCTGGATGCCCTGGGGTGGGCCGGGGCGGTCGTGTGGCGTGGCGTCGGCTCGCTGGGCTCCTGGGACGGCCGCGTGGCCCTCTACCTCCGGGACCACTACCCTCGCCTCGCACCGGAGCCCGGCCGGGCCGAGGGAGAGCTGCAGGACCGGCTCCGGACCCTGCTGGCGGACGGCGGTGCCACCTTCTTCCGGGACCTCCAGGCCGGGACCGGCGCCTTTCCCCCCGACCTGGCCGAGGCGCTCTGGGATCTCGTGTGGGCCGGCGATGTGACGAACGACACCCTCGGGCCGCTCCGGTCCCTGCGGGCGAGCCGGCGCAGCCGTCGGCGCCGACGGCGACGCGGACGGAGCGGCGGAGACCGCAGGGAGGCTCGCCCGGGGACGGAGGGACGGTGGTCCCTCCTGCCGTCCCCTTCCGACGACGTGTCACCCACCGAGCGCGCCGCGGCCCTCGCCACCCAGCTCCTCGAGCGTCACGGCGTGCTGACCCGCGAGGCGGTGCGTTCCGAAGCGATCGGCGGCGGCTTCTCGGCCGTGTACGGCGTGCTGAAGAGCCTCGAGGAAGCCGGCAGAATCCGGCGCGGCTACTTCGTCGAGGGGCTCGGCGCCACCCAGTTCGCGCTTCCGGGGGCCGAGGAGAGGCTGCGTAGAATGCGCGATGCACCGGACGGGGACGAGGCGCGGCTCGTGGGGGCCACCGACCCCGCGAATCCCTGGGGTGCGGCGTTGGCCTGGCCCGAGGGCGACCCCCCGCGGCCCCGCCGATCGGCCGGCGCCCGCGTCGTCCTCGTGGGGGGCGAGCTGCGAGCGTGGGTGTCCCGCTCCGGCGCTCGGGTGCTGACGTTCCCCCCGGACGGGGCGCGGGAGCGTCGGGAAGCCCTGGCCCGGGTCGCCACCGCGCTGGCGCGACTCCCGGACCTGCTCGGGCGCCGCGCCATCCTGGTCCGCTCGGTCGACGGGCGCCCGCCCGGCGATTCCGGCCTCGCGGAAGCGCTCCGGGAGGCGGGGTTCCGGCCGGGCCGGAAGGGGTGGCAGCTCGTCGCGGCAGGACGCGGCCGGGCCGAGGGAAGGCGCGGATCCCGCTCCGACGAGCCGCGATCGGGGACTGGAGATCGAGGGCAGGACCGTGCCCGAAGGTGACACTCTGCGCCGCACGGCGGCCGGGCTGCGACCCTGGCTGGTCGGGCACACGGTGCGCCGATTCTGGACCCCGGTGGTGGCCGCCGCCCGGGACGGACGGGGGTTGGAGGGCCAGACCGTCCGGTCCATCGAGGCGGTCGGCAAGCACCTGCTGATACGCTTCTCGGGGGGCCGCGCCCTCCGCACGCACCTTCGCATGGCGGGCTCCTGGCACCTCTACCGGCCGGGAGAGCGCTGGCGCAAGCCGCGGCGCCGAGCCCGGGCCGTCCTCGAGACCGACGACGCCGTGGCGGTCTGCTTCGACGCGCCCGAGGTGGAGATCCTGACCGGCGGGGCCGCGGAGCGTGGGGGCCGGGCCGCGCACCTCGGCCCCGACCTCCTCGACCCTTCCGTCGATCTGGACGAGGTGGCCGAGAGGTGGCGGCACCGACCCCACCTCCCCGTCGGGGTGGCGCTGCTGCGGCAGAGCCTCGCCGCCGGCATCGGCAACGTCTACAAGTCGGAGGTGCTGTTCCTCTGCGGCGTCGACCCGTTCGTCCGGGTGGGGACGCTGGACGTTTCGACCCTGCGGGAGCTCGCGGTGGTGGCCCGACGGGAGATGCGACGGAACCTCGTTGGCGGGCCCCGCAGGACGCGCCGGGGTCCCGGCAGCAGGCTCTGGGTCTACGGCCGGAGCGGTCGACCGTGCCTGCGCTGCGGGACCCCCGTCCGCATGCGGCGCCAGGGAGAGGACGGCCGCTCCACCTACTTCTGTCCGAGCTGCCAGCCGCGAGCGCCCACGGAATAGCCGCGGGCTCGGGGGCCGTGGCAACGACGGTCGGACGCGGGGGACCCCGACCGACCGTCCGCGCTCGGGACCGCCGTCAGCTCTTCCGGGCGGTCTTCGCGAAGAACGCCGAAAGCAGGGGCTCGGTCTTGCGGCTGCCACACTCCGGACAGGCGGGTTTCTTCTTGCCGTGCTCGGCCATGCTCTCGACCCGGTCGAAGGTCTCGCCGCACTTCACGCAGCGGTACTGATACGTGGGCATCGTGCCTCCGGAAGAGGGTCCTCGGCTGCGGCCCGCCCGGGGACGGGCCGGTCGTACGTATCATACAATCGGGAGCCGTTCCGCGCAGTCGGAGAATGCCCTACAGGGCGTCTCTTCAGCTCTCCTCCAGCCACTCCGGGAGCGAGTCCTCGTCGTAGTAGTCGAGCTTGTGGAGGGGCATGACGACGCCGGAGAGGATGTTCATCAGGTGCGCCTGGATGCGCTTGTAGTAGCG
>JASFUL010000186.1:0-9529 GCA_050050315.1 Gemmatimonadota bacterium | reverse complement strand
CAGCGACCTCATGCTCAGCGACATCGCGCTCGGGCTTCCGGACGCCACCGCCGGGTGGACGCGGGGGGGCGCCACGCTCGCGCTCCTTCCCACCAGCCAGTTTCCGGAGAGCGCCTTCGACGTCTACTACGAGATCTACAACCTGCCGGCCGAGCACGCGTACACGACCGACGTCTCGGTCGAGCGCCTGCGTGCCGAGCGCGACGTTCCCGTCCGCGAGGGTCCCATCCACCTCACCTTTACCGGGGAGTCGACGGCGGACCGGGAAGGAACGGCCCACGAGCTCCGACGCGTGGAGTCCTCGCTGCCCAACGGCCGCTACCGCCTCACCGTCACCGTCACGGACGGCGTGACGGGCGAGAGCGCCCGGCGCTCCCGCCTGTTCCGGGTCCGTGGATGGGGCCCGGGCGTAACCCTCGTGCCGGCGCTGCCGCGCACGTGGCCGCCCATCCGGACCACCTCCGGGGGACGCTGAGCCCGCGGACTCAGTTTCCCGCGTTCGAGATCGACAGCGCGTAGCCCGCCAGGGACGGGCGCAGCGCGTTCGTGTCGTCGGCCACCTGCACGACGGTCGCCGTATACGCGTCCGATTCCGAAACGTCCGCCACGGAGATGCGCACGAGCCCGCCGGTGCCCACGTCGCCCACCAGCACGGCCGTCCGGGACGTCCCGGTGCCGACCACGTGGAGGTAGTCGGTCGGATCGGAAGCCGTGATCTGGCCGAACCCCGGTCCTGTGATCGTGAAGACGATGGCCGCGTCGTCGTCGTGGGGCGTCGACAACGACACCTCCAGCGTGCCCGCGACGGTACCGGTGGGACCCCCGTCGTCCCCGCACCCCGTGGCCAGCAGCAGGAGGCCCGTCATACACGCCATGGCCGTGCCGAAGCGGTGCTCCATGGGTCCTCCTACTCCTGGAGGGTGCCCGTGGCGAGGAGGAAGGCCCGGAAGTCCCCCACGTCGTACGAGCCATTGGCGTTCCCGACGGCGTCCAGGAATCGCGAGACATCCTCGGAGAGGAGGCCTCCGATCCCCGCCGCGCCGTCGGCGCAGTCGGTCTCCTCGATGTCGGACAGCGAGAGAGGGACCACCGGCCAGCCACCCGCGGGGAGCCCCGCCGAGTTCGCCTCGACGATGGTCCCGTTGAGCTGCGCCACCAGCAGCCGTTCGGTGGTGACCCCATCCTCGTCTCGGACGAACACCGACAGGCACGGGTCCTCCACCTCGCCGATGATCGTGTCGTGCACGACCACGCCGGAGGGGTCGTAGAGGATCACGCGGTCCGTGTCCCCTTCCTCGACCGCTTCCCGGGTCCAGTAGATGTTGCCGTCGGCATCGAAGGCGAAGCCCCGGTTCCTGAGGGGCCTCTCCGTCAGCAACGCGACGGGAACGCCGGACTCCAGCTTCCAGAGCCCGGCGAAGCTGGAGAAGTGGAGATCCCCGGCCGGCGAGACCTGGAGCCCGAAGGCGGCGCCGCCCCCGGATCGCACGTCGACCTTTTCGAGAAGCCGGCCCGCGGCGTCGAAGTGGTGGACCGTGTCGACGGCCGAGGCCCAAACGCTTCCGTCGGGCCCGACGGCGAGGGAACGGACGTTGAAAGCCTCGGTGAAGACCGAGACCTGCGCCGCAGGTGAGACGCGGAAGATGGCCGACTCCCCGGGGCTCGCGACGAGGAGGTCACCGAACGCGTCGAAGGTGAAGCCGCGGGCGTCGGGAACCTCGTCCGTGAACACGGACCGGGTTCCGTCGGGGCGGACGCGGTGGAGCACACCGCCGTCGTTGAGGAAGAGGTCGCCCCGCTCGTCGAACGCCAGGCGACACACGTTCCCGAAGCCGTCCAGGAAGACGGTGGTGGGGTCCCCGGGGCCCGCGTTCGGGGGGTCGGGGTAGCCCGTTGCGAGGCAAGCCGCGGCGGTGCAGAAGATGGTGGCGGCGATCCGGAGACCCGTGACCGGTCGCCGGAGGGGCGAGACCTGCCGTGTGAAGCCTGACCTCCCGTCCATGACGTCCTCCCTTCCCCCCGGAGGAAGGAGCGACGACCCGGGGGGCCTCCAGTCGGTCGACGTCGGCGATGTCGGTCGCCACCCGGAAGGTACGTCGGGGCCGGGTCGAGGGGAACGCGTTGGCGGGACCGGTCGATGGGTCCCGTCCGAGCCCGGGCCCCCTCAGTGGATCGTGTCGTGGGCCCGAGCCCGTTCCCGGGCCTGGTCCGAGGCGCGCATGGCCCGTCCGACGGCGCCCGCCCCCGGCACGGGCAGCGTGCTCACGATCGAGTCCTTCTGCCGCCGGGTCAGCGTGTCCGTGGCCTCCACCGTCTCGTCCCCGGAATCGGACCCCCCGCACGAGGCGAGGAGCGGCCACGCGGCCAGCGCGACGAGCAGGAGGACGATTCGGAGGGTGGGGGTGCGAGCCATGGGACCGCCTCGAGGGTTCGGGTGCCACGAGTCCACGTTCCGCGAACCGGTCGGGGGGGGAGACCGTGCGTCAGCGCAGCATCTTCTCCAAGTTAACGAGGATCCCCCCGGAGACGCCCGGGCGACACGCGAACCGAGACGGAGAGGACCATGGCCGACGTCATCGACTACGAGATCTTCGGAGACGACATGCAGCTCGTGGAGGTCGAGCTCGACCCGGGCGAGGCCGTCCGGGCCGAGGCCGGCGCCATGATGTACAAGGAGCAGGGCGTGACCATGCAGACCTCCACGGGCGGCGGTCTCTTCAAGGGCTTCAAGCGCATGGTGACCGGCGAGTCCTTCTTCATCACGAACTTCGTCTACGAAGGGACGGGCAAGGGACACGTCGCCTTCGGCGCGCCCTATCCGGGCAAGGTCGTGCCGCTGGACCTCGGGCAGTTCGACGGGCAGTTCGTCTGCCAGAAGGACTCCTTCCTGTGCGCGGCCGAAGGGATCGAGATCGAGGTGGCGTTCACCAAGCGGCTCGGGGCAGGGCTCTTCGGAGGCGAGGGCTTCATCCTGCAGCGGCTCGCGGGGGACGGGATGGCCTTCGTGCACGCGGGCGGCGCGCTGATCGAGAAGCGGCTCCAGCCGGGAGAGCGGCTGGACGTCGACACCGGCTGCATCGTCGGGATGTCCAGCGGCGTGGACTACGACATCGGCTTCGTCGGCGGCTTCAAGAACGCGCTGTTCGGGGGCGAGGGGATCTTCCTCGCGAAGCTCACCGGACCGGGCACGGTCTACCTGCAGAGCCTGCCGTTCTCCCGACTGGCCGACCGGATCATCCAGGCCTCCCGCGTCGGGATCAAGCGCTCGAAGGGCGAGCAGAAGGGCGTGGCGGGGATCGGTGGCGAGATCCTGGGAGGGCTCCTGGGCGGCGACAACTGAGCCGCCGCCGGCGGGGCGCCGGACGGGAGTGTCCCGCCCCGCCCCGCCGGCATCCGCGGCCGGGTCGGTCAGCCCGGACGCGACTCGCCGGCGGGCGCGAGCAGCGAGGGCAGGCGGCGGGCGAGCCGTCGGAAGAGGGCTCCCGTCAGCCACGCCGCCCCCGCCGCCGCCAGGGCCAGGGTCGACCACCGCATCACGTCGGCGACAAGGAACAGGTCCACGGGCGGCCACCGGATGTCGTGCTCCAGCAGCGCTCCCCCGCGCGTGACCATCCAGTGCCACGCGCTGTGGGCCAGCAGGACCGAGACGAGGATGGAGGCGATTCGCCGCGCCGGCATCCTCGACGCCGCCGGGCGCGCCCGGGCGATCCCCCCGGCCAGCAGCCCCAGGAGCGGCACCGCGAGGAGGAGCACGAGCAGCTGACCCAGCTCGACGCCGACGTTGAAGGCCAGCAGGCCAGTCAGCAGGTGTCCACCGGCGAACTGGAGGGTCCTGCCCAGAATGAACGAGAACCCGAAGCCGTGGACCAGGCCGAAGGCGAAGGCCACCGCCCAGCGCCGGTGGAGGGACGCTCCGATCACGTTCTCGAGGGCCATCCAGACCACCGAGGCGGCGATGAGCGTCTCGACGAGGGGGCCGAACCACAGCGCCGTCGGGACCAGCCCGAGAGCGGCCGCTCCCAGGGTGACGGAGTGGGCGACGGTGAAGGCGGTCACCACCGGCACCAGGGGTGTGGCACGGCGGTAGGGGGCCACCAGGACCAGCAGGAAGAGGATGTGGTCGAAGCCTCCGAGGATGTGCTCGAAGCCCAGCGCCACGAAGCGGAGGGCGGCGTGGTGCCAGCGGGGATCCAGCCGGACGGTCCCGGGATCGCCCGTGTACTCCACGGTGCGGTCGGTCCCGTCCGGCGCCCAGTATCGCAGCACCGTGGTTGTCCGGATCCCCAGGTGCGCGAGACCGGACACGAGGGCGAAGTCCGAGTCCTCCGAGCGGACGGGGTAGTCGAGCAGCACGTCGAGGACGGCGTGCTCGGGAGCCAGTCGCGTGTCGTCCCGGAGCGGCGGTCCCGTGACGTGGCTGAGCGCCGTGTACCAGTCCGCGAACGAGCGGTCCGAGGGGAGCGACACGCGCACGGCCGTCACGGCCGGGTCGCCGACGCGGGTGCCCCCCTCGAGCACTTCCACGTAGTCGGCGAGCCACGTCCGGGCCGCGTCCCACAGCGCCGTCGTCGCCCGGGGCGGATCGAGCCACCCGTCGGGCCCCCGGCGCCCCAGCTCCACGTCCCGGAGCGCCTCCACCGGGACGCGCAGGAGCACCCGCAGCCGGTCGCCGTCGGGGCGCACGAGCATCCGGACCGTGACGTCCGGGGGGATCTCGTGCGCGGCCGGCTCGGCGGGGGTCGCGAGCAGGAGAGCGACGGCCAGGACGAGGGGGGCGAGGGCCGTCCGGCTCACGACGCCCCCCGCTGGCGTCGCCGGCCACCACGCCCTACCGTGGCCTCGGCACCCCCGACCGGACCGGCGATCCCCACGGCCGGCCCGACCATCCCCACGGGAGGAAGGACCCGGTGAAGCGACCCGTCGTGATCGGCGCCGTGCTCGTCGCGGCGGCCCTGGCCCTGGGACTCGGCGCCTCCGCGGTGGAGCGGGCCGCCCTCGAACAGACGGTCGAGGCCCCCGTGTTCGAGGTCGACCCCTTCTGGCCGAAGCCGCTGCCCAACCACTGGCTGATGGGCTCCGCGGTGGGCGTGGGCGTGGACTCCCGCGATCACGTCTTCGTGGTCCACCGCCAGGCGTCCCTCGACCCCCGCACCGAGGTGGGCGCGGCCCAGGACCCCCCGACCGGCGAGTGCTGTCTCCCCGCGCCCCCCGTCCTCGAGTTCGACCCCGAGGGCAACCTGGTGAACGCGTGGGGCGGGCCGGGTGAGGGCTACGACTGGCCGTCGTCCAACCACGGGCTCACGCTCGACCCGATGGACAACGTCTGGATCGGCGGCAACGGGCAGGAGGACTCCCACATCCTCAAGTTCACGCGGGACGGGCGCTTCCTGGCGCAGTTCGGCGCCCCGGGGCTGGGGGTCGACAGCCGCAGCACCGAGCACTTCGGCCGGGTCGCCAAGATCTCCTTCGACGCGGGCGCGGGCGAGGCGTACGTGGCCGACGGGTACGGGAACAAGCGGGTCGCGGTCCTCGACATCGAGACGGGGGCGTTCGAGCGCTACTGGGGCGCCTACGGGAACGAGCCCGACGACGCCGATCTGGGCCCCTACGACCCCGACGCTCCGCCGGCGCAGCAGTTTCGCAACCCGGTCCACTGCGCCGAGCCGTCGAGCGACGGGCTGGTCTACGTATGCGACCGCCCCAACGACCGGATCCAGATCTTCCGCACCGACGGCACCTTCGTGGACGAGCTCATCATCGCCCCGCGCACCCGGGGCGACGGCTCGACGTGGGACATCGCCTTCAGCCGGGATCCCGCGCAGCGCTTCATGTACGTGGCCGACGGCAAGAACATGCGCGTGTACATCGTGGACCGGGCCGACCTCGAGGTGCTGACCTCCTTCGGCGACGGCGGCCGACAGCCGGGTCAGTTCTTCGGCGTACACTCCATCGCCACCGACTCGGAGGGCAACGTCTACACGACGGAGACCTACGAGGGGAAGCGGCTCCAGAAGTTCGTCTACCGGGGCCTCGGGCCCGTGCGGGCGCCCCACCAGGGCGTGCCGTGGCCCGAGGGCGAGCGGGGGGGCTGACACCTACTCCGGCGGCAGCTTCAGCGCCACCAGCTCCGCCGGCACTCCCGGTCCGGCCACCGCCAGCACGATGTACTGCTCGCCCTCGTGCATGAACGTCATCGGGGCCGTGTTGGTGGTCGCCGGCAGCTCGACCCGCGCGATCTCCTCGCCCGTCGCCTTGTCCAGCGCGTGGAGGATCGGCTCCCCGCCCCGCCCCTCGCCGTAGAAGAGGAGGGAGCGGGTCGTGAGGATGTTGGCGTGGCTCATCTTGCCGGTCACCGGCAGGTCGACGCCCCGGAGGTCGGGGTGCTCGCGGATCTCCTCGGGGGTGTCGCCGTTTGGCACGCTCCACGCGCGCTCGCCCGTGGACAGGTCGATGGCGACGATGCTGCCGTAGGGCGGCTTGAGGAGGGGAAGGCCCCGGGGTCCGCGGATGCCGCCGGGACCCTGCGACACGTACCCGGCGTTCGAGCCGCGCTCCTGGCCCGGATCGAGGGAGATGACCGAGTGTCCCCGCTCGGTGGCCACGTACAGCATCCCCCGTTCCGGGTCCACGCTCGAGCCGCCGGGGATGTTGGCGCCCCCGTTGGCGCCGGGGACCACGAACGCGCCGTGGGTGCCGTCGGGGGCTTCGGCCAGCGAGGGGGGGTTGAACACGGTCTCGGCCATCCGGTACTGGCCGGCCAGCTCCAGCGCTTCGGCCCGGAGCTCGGGCGTGAAGTCGATCAGGTCGTCCTCGGTGATGCCCTGGAGCTCGAAGGGCGCGGGCTTCGTGGGGTGGAGCTGCGTGGGCGAGAGCCGTTCCCCGGGCACGTCCGAGGCGGGAACCTCGCGCTCCTCCATGGGCCAGACGGGCTCGCCGGACTCCCGGTCCAGCACGTAGGCCCAGCCCTGTTTCGTGGTCTCGATCACCATCGGCACGCGCCTACCCTCGACGGTCACGTCGATCACCTTGGGCGCGTTCGGATTGTCCATGTTCCAGACGTCGTGGCGCACCATCTGGAAGTGCCATCGCCGCTCGCCCGTGCTGGCGTCCAGCGCGATCAGGGAGGTGCCGTACAGGTTGTCGCCGAGCCGGTCCCCACCGTAGTAGTCGTTGGTGGGCGTGTCGGTGGGGATGAAGATCAGGTTCCGCGCCGGGTCGGCCGACAGGGGCGCCCACGAGCTCACGTTGCCCGTGTACGTCCACGAGTCTCCCTCCCAGGTGTCGTGGCCGGGCTCGCCGGGGCCCGGGACGACGTGGAAGACCCACTTCATCTCCCCCGTCGTCGCGTCGTAGCCCCGGACGTGGCCCGGTACGTTCTCCTTCCGGTCCGGGTAGTAGCCCCGGTCGTGGGAATTGCCCACGACCACCACGCCGTTGACCACGATGGGGGGCGACGACGAGGTGATGTCGCCCGACGCGAGCAGCCCGCTGTCGGGGTGCACGGCGTAGTCGCCGAGGCCCAGGTGCAGGTCCACCACGCCATTGATCCCGAAGTGCGGCAGCGGCCGGCCCGTGTCGGCGTCGAGGGCCACGAGGTAATAGCCCGGCGTGATGACGTAGATGACGTCGCGCCCGTCGACCTCGGCCCACGCGACCCCCTTGCCGTAGTTCTTCCGGGTCGACGCGCGCCAGCGGGCGTTGTCCTTCATGCGCCACATCCAGAGCGTCTCGCCGGTGGCGGGATCGATGGCCAGGACGGCCCTGCGCTGGCCGGCCACGGTGTACAGGCGACCGTTCACGTAGAGGGGCGTCGAGCGGTAGATGAAGTCGGGCTCGGGGCCGTAGTTGGCCGCCTTCCAGCGCCACGCCCACTCGAGGTCCGCCACGTTCGACGCGTCGATCTGTTCCAGGGGCGAGTACCGGGTCGACCCGGCGTCGCGCCCCCAGTAGCGCCACTCGCCCGGCGGCACGGGTGCGTCTCCGGCGGCGGACTGGGCCGCGGCCGGGCCCTGGGGAAGGATTGCCAGGACGAGGCCGGCGGAGGCGGCGGCGGCCGCGGCGAGGAGGGTCGCGGGGCGTGCACGGCGAGACGCCATGGGGTCACCTGCTTCCTGTCGTAGGGGATGGGACCGGACCGCCGCGCGGGCGACGACCGGGGCCGGGCCGACGGGGCGTCAGCCTCCGCCTTCCTCCCTCTCCACCATGAGGATGCCCCGGAGGGCCTCCTCGTCGTCGGGGAGGGCGTCCGGGCCGGCCGGATAGTCGTTCAGCTCGAGGATGTATGCGATCACGGCGGCGTACTCCCGCGCGCGGAGTCCGCCGGGATTGTCCTCCGGCATGGTCCGGCGCACGCGCCGGAAGAGCGAGCGGACCGGACGGCCAGCCCACGCCCGCAGGAAGGTGCCGGCCCGGAAGAAGCCGGGTGCGTGACAGCCGGCACACCGGGCGCTGAAGGTGGCCTGTCCGCGCTCGGCCTGGGAGGTGGTGTAGACGCCGTCGAGGACGGTGACGTCCGGGCCTTCCACGGTGTCCTCCGCCTCCTGCGCCGTCACGGGCGGCGCGGTCGCGACCATCCACGTCAGGAGCAGGGTCGCGGCCAGCGAGGACGCGACCCGGCCCGGGCCGGCGCGGTGTCCTCGTCGCCGCCGCGGGCGAGCCCGGCCCCGGGGGTGGTGGCGCGCGGTCGGGTCGGGGCTGGAGCGCATCGGTTCGAGCAGCGGACGGTCCGGGTGGGGCGGGAAGGAGGACGCGCCAACATGGGACGGAATCCCCGGGCGCGGCAAGCGCGCGACCGGCGCCCCGTGACCGACACCGCGCGGTCCGGTACCTTCCGGGCAGCATGCCCCTCCGTCGAGCCGCGCCGCGTCCGACCCGTCCCCGGGTCCGTTTCTTCGCCACCTGTCTGGGCGACCGCTTCTTCGCCGACGCGGCGCGGGACGCCCTCCGGCTGCTCCGCTCGCTGGGGGTCGAGGTGGACGTGCCCGACGGGCTCACCTGCTGCGGTCAGCCGGCGTGGAACGCCGGGCACGAGGCCGAGGCGCGCACCGTCGCCCGGTACCTCGGCGAGCGACTCGCCGGGGACGTCCCGGTGGTGCTGCCGTCCGGAAGCTGTGCCGGCATGATGCGCCGGTCGTTCCCCCGCCTCGGCGCCCACGCCCCGCCCGTGTACGAGCTGGCGGAGTACGTCGTGGACGTGCTCGGGGTGCGGCGCCTGGGGCGCGGGCTGGAGGGCGTGCGGGTGGCGTACCACCACGGCTGCCACGCGCTGCGGGAGCTCGGGGCGCGGGACCAGCCCCTCGCGCTGCTGGAGGGTGCCGGAGCGGAGGTGGTCCCGTGGGAGGCGGCCGAGGAGTGCTGCGGGTTCGGGGGGCTCTTCGCGGTCAAGCTCCCGTGGGTGTCCGCCGCCATGGCGGACCGCAAGCTCGACACACTCCCTTCCCGGGCGGACGTGCTCGCGTCGGCCGACGGCGGCTGCCTGCTCCAGCTCGGCGGGCGGCTGAGGACGCGGTCCGGGGCGGACGGCGGGCCG